>JBJOHQ010000286.1:0-2941 GCA_046047595.1 Planctomycetota bacterium
GATGGCTCGTTCAACTTCTCCCACAACTCGCAACAGTCCGTGGCAAACGCAGGTTGACCGTCGTCGGTTGGTCCGTACCACACGCCGCCCTGTGCTTCGCAGAGTTGTTGCGTCGAGAGGAATGTGTCTGAGCAAATCGTTTCGCCGCCGCCTGCGGCAATCAGACACGGGTAACAAGGAACCGCAAGAATCGGCGTCGTGTACTGCGTGAAATTGAAGTTGCGCTGCGACTCGGCAAGTGGATTGATGAGGTACGGCATCATCGGCCGGCAATCGAGTTTGCGGCCTTCAGGAACCACGTCGCGCACATCGATGCCAGCGGCTTCGCCGAACAACTGGAAGAGATCGACCACATTGACCATCGAGTGAACGTTGCGACCTGGCGCAACCACAGGACCTCCCGCAACCACGAGCGGAACACTGACGCCCGTCTGATACGCCGTGGCCTTCGCGCGCGTTGGATTGAACGGCGCTTGAACGGTGGTCAAGAAAGAACCGTTGTCGCCGACGATCACAATCAACGTGTCGTTCGACGCGAGTTCCAACTTACCACGCTTGAAGGTCGCAAGACCAGTGCCCACGAGCACTCGACGAATCTGCGTATCCATCGACTCGATGGTTTGATTGGAAAGACGACGCTGCGAAAGCGTTGGGTTTGCGACGTCAGGTTCCGCATCACACACCAGAGGCAACTCCGCAGGCCACGTTGTGCCGGGCGGCAAGGTGTCAGGCGGAAGCGGCTGCCACGGATCATGGTCACCCGTGAAGGAGAGCGAGCACATCCATCGATTTCCCTCTGCCTTTTGCGCGAGAATGAACTCCGCCGCAAGTTCGGCTTGATCGGTGTCCGCATGAACGCGTGCAGGAATCGTCTGCGAATTCTCGCCGTTCCAGTTGATCGTGCGAGGCCACGCATAGTTGGCGTTCGTCGCTCCCCAATCAATACGCGCCGCCGCCGCCGAATCACACTCTTCGATTGGCGTTCCGTCACTGGCAACGAGCGGCACACCGCCGTGCACAAGGCAATCGAGCGCATCGACGCCCGACTCACACGTGCCGTCAGGAAACGCGCACGCACAGATCGCAGGTTCATTGCCACTCACGGGAAAGCCGCAGGAAAGGCCGTTGGCGTCAGCGGTCACCTGCCCTGCAATCGTCGGGTCGATGTACGGCGGGGCGCCAAGAAGCGTGCCATTGAATCGCGTGAAACCAACCGACGCAGGAGCGCCGATGCCATACGGGTTGAACTCATTCTGCGCGAGATGGAATTTTCCGAACAACGCGGAGCGATAGCCAGCCGTGTCGAGGACACGCGGGGTCGTCATTTCATAGGGCGAGCATTGCGACTGCGCGAGCGTTTCTTGTGTCAGCGGCGAGCCAACGCCCGTGCGCCCAGGAAATCGCCCCGTGAAGAAGGACACGCGGCTTGGCGAACATTCAGGCATCGACCAACAGTCGGTGAAGTTCACGCCTTGCGCCGCGATCGCGTTGATCGTTGGAGTGTTCGGGAGCCCAACGCCCGAGGGATTCGTCAGCGAAAGTTGATCACTACCGACGTCATCGAGAATGACGAAGAGGATGTTGTAAGGCGTCGTTGCTGCGGCGCGCGAAGCGGGCGGGAGGAGTTTCGTTTGCGCCGATGCAGGCGACGCAGGTGATGCAGGTGTCGCAGATTGCGCGGGCGCGCGATCCGTCGAGGTCGCGCGCTCGATCGTGCGAGCTTCCGTCACGCGTCCCGTCACGCGCTCCTGAATGTCCTCCGTCTTCGATTGCCCGAAGGTTGTGTCTGTCGCGACAAGGGCGGTGACGATCGACGCCGCAAATGCGGTTCGGACAAGCGGTGCTCGCCAAAGTCCAACACGCGAAGTTGACAAAACGAATGGGTTCAGAGCCTCGAAGTTCATCCTCGGAGTATGCCGCGGAATCGCGCTCGTGTCGGGCGTTCAGGCGAATTCCGCTGTCGGCGAGTTGATGGCTGGATCGACTTGAGGCCGACATCGACTTGCGGCCGGCATCGACCCGCGATCTTCAACACATCGAGGTGCTTGTCCGCGCGACCTTTGCGTCAGGCCACGTTTCGCAAGCCGCGCTGAAAGGGTCGTTGCTGCCGCCAGCGCAACGTTATCTCCACCGCTTCGATTCCGAGATTCGCGCAAGAAACCGAAGGGCTGAACCAAGAACGAACATCCGCACGGTTTCATTCCCCCACGAACGTTGACGCCACGCCAGCGTTCGTTCGATCGCCCGATCGAACGCGATCGTGAAATTCCCGTCGAAAGCACTCGTCGAAAGCCCCCGTTGAAAGCCCCCGTTGAAAGCCTCGTGGAAAGCCCTCGTCGAAAGCCCCGTGAAAGCATGAACGCTTCAACCGCTCTCATCGCAGTCGTCGGAATCTTCTCAGCGGTCCAACTTCCCGCAGCAGCGGACATCGTCGCGTTCGACGAAGCCATTTCGGGCGACGCTTCGGACGACCGATTTACGCCAACGCAAGTTGCGCTCATCGGCGGAAACAACATCCTGCGCGGTTCGTTTGGCGCGAGCGAAACGCCCGATGTCCACGATCTCGACTACATCACCTTCACGGTGCCTGAAGGCTACGCGCTCGCTTCCTTCGTGGTGACCGATGCGAATGTCGGCGGCGCGTTGAGTTTCGTCGCGATCGAGGCAGGACCCATCATCACCATTCCACCCGACTGGACTTCGGTCAATTCGCCGCTCCTTGGCTGGGCGCATTTCGGCACGGCATCGGTTGGACAAGACATCTTCGCAGAACTCGGTCACGCACCTGGCGCAACCGGTTTCTCAGGTCCGCTCCCCTCGGGCACGTTTGCGCTGTGGATCATGGAACTCGATTCGAGCGAACCATACTCGTACTCCTTCTCACTCGGATTGATCGAGATTCCGGCGCCTTCCGTGCTCGCGCTCGTCACTGCGGCTGGCG
>JBJOHQ010000287.1:0-4413 GCA_046047595.1 Planctomycetota bacterium
GTCGCTTCGATGTCACGCGAGTTCATCGCGGCTTCGAGCAAATCACGCGATCGGATACGCGCCGACTCGGTTTGGCCGAGACGTTCCACCGCTTCTTCGGTGCGTTGATCGCGCACGATCACTTCGCTCACGCCTTCAGGTGCTGGAACAAGTTCGAAGAGCACCGTGTCGCTGTAGAGCGGGTAGACCTGATCGAGCACAATGTTCGCGGCAAAGCCAAGACCAAGGCCGACAAAAACGCTGCTGACGAGCGCGACGGCGTGCTGACGAAGCACACGAATCGGATCAATCGTGGCAGTCGCGGCCGCGGCGGCAGCCGGACGTGGGCGTTGCTGCGGAGCGCGGGGGTCGGCGGGATTACGTGTCGGTGCGGTCGTCATGGCTGTCCTCGCGCCGGAAATGGCGCTGTTCTCGGAGTACTGCTATCGGGACTCCGGACCTGTCACTTGAGAGCCTTCGCAAGTTCATCCATCGAGGCTTTGATCTGCGGATCTGGATTGAGCTTCGATGCACTCTCGAGTGCACCGAGCGCGTCAGACTTACGATTCAAGCCGTTATAGGCCTGCGCAAGATGCAATTGAACGGCGGCACTGTTCGCGAGTGCCTCGGCCCGCTTGAGCACGTCAAGTGCTTCCGCGTACTGCGCATCCGACACCAACAGGAACCCAAGCGTGTCGAGATATTCCGAGCGGGAAGGGTTGAGTTGAACGGCAAGTCGGGCCGACGGAAGGCCCTTCTTTGCGTCCTTCAAACATGCGCCGCAGAGATACGCGTAGTTGTTGAGCACGCCGTCCGCGTTCGGTGTGAGTGCGAGTGCCTTTTCGAAGCATCCAATCGCGCGCTCACACTTGTTGTCGATGTACAAGATCGTTCCGAGCCGGTCGAGCAACTGTGCACCAAGCACTGGCATCGACTTAAAGTCGGTCGACTCGATCGGTGCAAGGTACTCCAGCGCCTTCACTGGACCAGCGGAAGGATTCCCCATGCACAGATCGGCGAGGAATGAGCGTCCGAGAGGATCGATGGATCCTCCGCTGAACTGACCGCTGAACTGTCCTACGAGTGCTTCTGCGTCGGCCAGTTTCTCTGGGGTGAAGAGCAGATTGACCGCTTCATACCATTGCATCAACAGCGTCGGATCACCCGCTTCGAACTGCTTGCGCGCGTCCTGATAGGTTTCACCAAGCGTCTTCAAACCTTCACCACGCTCGTTTCCGCCGATGAGCGCGATGCCAACGTAGGTGCGCGCCGTTGGGCTTGAGCGAACCAGCTCCGCGCGACGTCGCGAGGCATCGATCGCACCGCGATAGTCCTTGGCACGAATACGAGCGTTGAGCTCACGGAAGAAGATCGAATCGACGGGCTGCAAGATGTCCGCGCGTTCGAAACTATCGGCGGCCTCTGCGTAACGATTTTGACGAACGAGCAGGTCACCGAGTGCCGCATTCCACGCTGGATCGCCAGGCATCAAGGCAATCGCGGTTCGGATTGAATCCTCCGCACGATCCACGTTTCCACTTCGCTCATGGATCTCGGTGAGTCGACGACGCGCCTCAATCGAAGTGGGCGAGATGCGCAGGAACCGCTCGAGTTCTCCCGTCGCGCCAGGAACATCGCCGAGCGCAAGCAACACTTCGCTGCGGATGGCCGAGGCGGCGAGCAGCGCACCGCCGAGAGCGATCGCGCGATCAGCAGCGGCGAGCGCCTCTGGCCCGCGTGCACTGACGCCAAGTTCAAACAACTTGCGCTTTGCCATTGCATCCTGAATGAATGGCTGCGGCGAGAATGGGGCCAACGCCTTCGCGCGGGAATACGGCGCGAGCGACAACTCGTACGCCGCTTGGGCTTTCGCAATGTCGCCCGAAGCGCGAAGGTCGTCACCAAGTTGCATGGCGATCGCGCCATCGAGCATTTCCATACCGACATCGCGGGTAAGACCAGCGACCGCGGCGTCAAACGCAGCGCGAGCGTCGTTGCTTTGTCCGGTACGCAACAGAATCTCTGCAAAGCGCAACTTGAGTTGCTTATCTGTCGAGTCCTTCGCGAGCGGTTCGAGATAGCGCAGTGCGAGGTCGTAGCGTTCGTTGTTGAAGGCAAGATCAATGACCGACTTCGTCGCATCTCGCTCGGTTTGGTTCTCGCGCTTGATTGCCTCAGCGAATGCTGCCTCAGCTTCTTGCACGCGATCAAGTTGAAGCAACAAGCCGCCGAGCATGACGTAACCGCGCCAACCTGCTTGTTCTCCCGCGGCGGCCGTCGCATTCGCGAGCGCCTTCACAGCATCATCGCGGCGACCGAGGACGCGCAGCATCTGGCTGTATGAGTTCGCGACGTCGAGATTGCCAGGCTCGCGCTTCAAAGCGTTCACGTAGATGTCTTCTGCACGCTTGCGCCAATCACTGCGAGCGCGCTCGAGCGCACCGAGACGAACCGACTCTTCGAGTTGCTGCCACTGCTGCTCGTTGTAGGCTTCCTGACCGCGTTCGTTGAGAACATCGGCGCGATCAGGGCTCGCTGCCGCCAACATGTTGGCGAGCGCAAGCGCGTTGCGCGGATCTTGCGGTGCAATGCGGTACTGATTTTCGCGGAGACGCATCGCAAGGCGACGATCACCGAGTTGTCCCTCAAGACCGAGCCACACGTCCGCAATCTCTTCATCGAGACCCGCGAGTTGGCGTGCCTCTCGAAGCACTTCAAGCGCACGCTGCGCGTTGCCGTTGCGCACAAGGGCGCCGACGAGCTGTCGCACAGTTTGCATGTCGCCCGGACGTCGCTTGTATGCCTCTTCGTATTGCCGTTGTGCACCCTCGATGTTGCCTGCCTGCTCGAGCACCGAACCCAGTGCGCGATACACGACCGAGTTGTCGATGCCTGTCTGGATGGCGTTCTCAAGGACACTTGTTGCTTCGCGCATCTTGCCCTGGGCCGCCAACAACTGCGACTCCAACAAAACCGACTGCGAAGGATCACGCTTGGATTCCTTCGCGAGTTGCAAGATCGCGGTGGCAGCGGCGTAATCCTTGCGCTCAATCGCGTCGCGGAAGTCTGCCTCGACGAGAATCGGGTGCGCGCGATCAGCAGCTTCCGCCTTCGCGCGCCACTCCTTCACGCCCTGCTCAAGTCGCTCCGCGGCCTTCGTTGAGTTGACGGCGTTCGCTTGACCGAGCCGCGTTTCACGCGTCGCGGTTTCACGCACGGCCATCGCTGATTGCAGCAAGCGGAGATACGTCACGATCGTCCGAAGAGGCTGCTCCTCCACCGTACTTTCGGTGAGGATCACAATGCGCTCCACCGGATCTTCCGAGGCAAACAACGCGTTGAAACGTTGCATGGCGGAATCGTTCGGGAACTGCTGAAGCGCGGCCTGGATCATCTGGCGCGCCTTGTCGATCTGCCCTGCCTCAACTTCGATGGCGATCGCGAAGCGCTCAACCACAAGATTCGGCGCACCTGGACTGGTGGCTTCCGCAGACTTCCGCATCTCTTCAACAGCGCGTCGCGCGCCGTCGAAGTCCTTCGCCTGCATGAGCGACTGAATCCGCGCAAACGCGTCCACGGCTTGGTTGCCATTGTCCGAGCTTTGATTCACCGGATCTGCTTCGCGAATCGCGAGGACGCGTTGCTCAAGCTCAGCGACTTGCGGGTCATTCGGGAGCCGCTCCTTCAAGAGCGCAATCGTCGCGAGCGCGTCGCGGACACGTCCCGTGCGAACCTCAAGCGTGGTGCGCATCTTCAAGAGTTGCGGATTCCCCGGCGAAATATTGAGTCCGCCGTTGAGAAGATCGAGTGCGCGACCGACTTCACCGAGTTCGAGATTGGCAAATGCCGCCAGAATGTAGAGCTCGAGATCGACCTCGCTACCCTTCTTGAAGACCTCGTTGAATTTCACTGCGGCGTTCGCGTAATCGCGCTTCGCAGTCAAGATCTTGCCGTCGACACGAAGGAGCGGCGACTCGTCGGGCGCTCCTTCAAGTGACTTGGCGAGTTCCTCGCGCGCAGCGACGAGCTTGGCGATTCCTTCGGCTCGCTTGTCGGCAGCACCATTCTCCACTTGGTCGTAGAGAATGTTGAAGCGCACGATCGCTGCGTCGGCGCGGTTTCCTTCGAAACTTGCGGCGACAAGACCAACCGAAGGCCGCTCAGCCTTCAGAATGGCATCGATTTCCGCGAGCGCCTTTTCTGCTTCGCCGAAGCGCAGCATCGAGGCGAGCACGCGACGGTGCAGCAGTTCTTGCGGGTTCTTTTCGATGAACGCGGCGAGAAGCGCGCGCGATTCAAGAATGCCCGTTTCACCCGCGCGAATAAGTACGTTCACGCTCGCGAGAACCGTCATGGGCTGTCCAGACGCGAGCGCCTTCGCAGCGAGTGCTTTCGCGGCATCGGCAACTGCAGGCGATGAAAGGTCGCCATCCG
>JBJOHQ010000288.1:0-3732 GCA_046047595.1 Planctomycetota bacterium
ATTGCTGCCTTGGATGTTGCATTCTTGGGTGCTCCTCCTTTGGACGCTCCTCCATTCTTCAGCCCACTCTTTGATTGGCCACCCCCTGATGCCCCACCACTTGATGCCCCACCACCTGACGTGCCTCCCTCTGACGTACCACCAACGCCATGCAGACATGCAATCACGATCCATCCCCCTTCTGCGCTCCCGTGCGCATTGTTCGATTGAGTTTCGCCACGCGTGAGGTGCACGCGACATCACCTGCGAGCGCAAGCGCTTTCGCAGATCCAGCTGTTCACATCCCTCGCTGTCACCACCGCGACTCAAGGAAACTACCGCGACAATTCGCGCGCACTCGAAAGTCTGGCAAAAAGTTTCCTGAGATTTTTCGCTCCCAGATTTTTCTCAAAAAGTAGATCGCTGCAAAGCGCAACCGGACGAAACTCAAGAACGCGCAACAGATCCGCTGCCCTTTCACTTCACAAAGTGATTCGCCGACCACCATCGCACTTGCTCTGAGTTCAGCAGCAAGACTTCGTCGCCAGGCAGCAGCGTCCGCCAGTTCGTCGCAAGTGCCGCCTTCTCAAGCTGCGCCACCTCGTCCGCATCCACTCCTTCTCCTGCGGCGCGATCATTGCCGCGAAGTCGCGGCCAATGCTGTTCGATCCACATCTCGCGAATGACCGTCGTCGCGCGGAACCGTTGCGGATCGCCGATCACTGGCTCGAGGAGCGGCCGCGCGTTTGGATGCGTCAGTTGCATCATCGCGTCATCAGCGAGGAACTCTGTCGCGCGTCCATACGACGGTTCTTCTTCGACGAACGCAACGAATGCTTCACGCCCATGCTGAAATCCCTCGAGGAATCGCGTGGGAACATCCCCACGCGCGGTCGCAGCGGGAAGGCCACACTCAACAAACGGCTCGAGCATGATGTGCTCGACCGCGAGAACTCGACGATCAAAGTCGATCCGCTCGAGGCGCACACGAAGCGAACGCCGCGCGAATTCTCCCGCGTTGCGGAACGCCGCGTCATCCCATGCGACAACTTGCAGTTGCCCTGCAATCGTCGGCGGAACTCCCACGGCAACATTCGCAAATCGACCGATGGGTTCGATCGAAATCCCGCGCGCGCTGCACGCTCGTCGTACCGCATGCCACGCAGGCTTCGCGCGTCCAGCAACATCTTGCAAAGACCACGAATGCCCAGCCCAGACATCGTTCCACTGCCAAACAAGTGCACCCATCGAACGTGGCGCACCTGCGCGCAACCAACGCATCGCGACACTCATCGCGCGCGCCTGCAAGTGTTGGCATTGCGCGACATATTCGCGCGCGCTCTGCGCCTCGCGGAAGCGCGCCGCGAGGAACGGCTTGTACTGAAAATCATCGCCGCCCCACGCCTTTTGCCGAAGCTTCAGCGCGTCGACGAGATTGCTTGCCGACATCGTTTCCGGATCGCGCGTCGGTGCGAGGCAATCTTCCACAATCGTCTGCCAACACGGCGGCGACTGATGACCAAACTCGCTTGAAAACCGCGGAAGAATCGCGCGATAGCCTTCGATCTTCGCTTCCGCATCCCATGTGTGACGATCGCCGTGATCAGGATCGTTCGGATGAATCTCCATCGAACCTGAGTACGGACTCTCAGCCCAATACGGAGTTCCTGGATCGAGCGCGGCAACCGCCGTCGGCAGAGTTTCAAGCCAGTACTTCTGGCCCCACGACTGATTTGGCGCAAGCCGATCCTTCCAACCCCAACTCCACCATGCAAGGATGTCTTCGTTGCCGCCGCACCAAAGCGCAAGCGACGGATGACGCGAAAGCCGCGCCACCTGATGCGCCGCTTCGCGCGACACGAGCGACATGAATGGCTCATCTTCTGGATACGTCGCGCAGGCGAACATGAAGTCTTGCCAGACAAGAATGCCGAGTTCGTCACACGCTTCGTAGAACGCATCAGGGAGATAGTTTCCACCGCCCCACACGCGCACCATGTTGAAGCCAGTTTCGCGATAGCGGCGCATCTCGTCGAACCAATCGAATTCGTGTCGTGCGCCAAGCAACGGCGGAATGAGGTTCGCACCGCGCGCAAAAATCGGTTCGCCATTCAGGATGAAGCGGAATCGTCGACCAACCGCGTCGAGTGAGGTATCGAGTTCGACCTGTCGCAGCGCGAATCGCGTCGTCGCAAGCAGTTTGAATGCACCGCGCTCATCGCGCACACCAACCATCGCGTTCCACCACGTGCCCTCGTTTGACCCGCGGTCCCATGTCGTCCATCGACGCGTTGGCGCGAAGGTCGCTTCACCTTGCGCGTTGCACTCGATGCGCACCGCGGGTTGCCCATTCGCACCTTCACGCTCACGCACCACGCAAACCATGCGCGCACGATCGAACTCTCCAACGGGTGTTACGCGCACCGTCACAGTTCCATCATCGTTCCAACGTTGTGCGACTGAAACGCTGGTGATGCGCGTCTCGTTCCAACAATCAAAACGCGCGCCGTAGAAGCCGACGCCTGCGACGCGCGGGCCCCAATCCCAGCCAAATCCGCACGCAGCACTGCGCGCGAAACAGAACGGCGTCCAATCGCCGTTCACGGGACGCGCGCCGAGTTTCTCTTGCCATCCCAGAACTTCCGTCACTGGCGCATGAAAACGCAACGCGAGAACCGCGCGCGTCCCGCGCAATGCGTCGGGAATTCGCACCTCGAATGGGAAATGCTCACTCGCGTGCTCGCCAAGCACGACACCGCCAAGCGCAACCTCACATGGCCCATCGATCGTTTCGATCACGAGCGCGCAGTGCGCGCCGTCGTCACGCGACGGGACATCGATTTCGCGAGCGAAAGTCCATGCCGTGCGACCAACCCACTCGCTGTCGAGTTCCGCGCGTTCACCATGCCACGGCTGCTCGATGCCCGCGCGCGCAAGCACCGAATGAATCGATGCTGCGGCGTATGGTGGAACCTCGATCACTGCATCGGCGACCAGCGGCGATCCTTCGCCACCTTCTACACGCACCGCCCATCCATCTTGAGGAACTGGAAGCCGCCGTAAATCAGCCATCGATCACTTCTCCGTCTGCGCGACGCGCTCGACCGAACCGTCGTCGCGCGTATCCGCGTGATATTTCTCGAGGTGCACAAACATGCGGCGGAGATCGCGGACTCCGCCAATCGCGAACCACACGACGATCACACATCCCGTCGCGAAGATGAGCCATGTCCAATACTGCCAGAACGCGGACCAAGTCGACTCAGGAATGCCCACGAAATACGCATAAATCGTTCCTGCAATGAAGAGCGCTGTAAACGCGAGCGGCCAAAGCACCGTCACCGTCGTGATCCACGTGTCGGTGCGCGAATACTCACGACTAAAGCCAATCTTCTGCATCCAGATCGGAAGATTCGTCTGGTACTCGCTGCGAAAATCGCGTTCGCTCTCGGGTAGAAGCTCGCGATACTTGCCTCGATAGAGCATGCGGTCGAGATCGAACGGCGCACGGAATGTGGCGATCGAAACCGAGACATACGCAACGATCGCGCTTGCCATCGCGATGAATGTGAGCACCTGTCCCGAGATCCACTTGCTCTCGTGAATCTTCGCGATCCATGCTGGCACGTTGCCCTCGCCGAACGCGGACTCAAACACCCAGTAACTGTCCTTCGCGAGAATGCCGAATGCGCTCACGGCGATGCCGATGGCCATCGCACTCCATGCACCCGCGGTGGTACCGCGCGACCAGTA
>JBJOHQ010000289.1:0-14149 GCA_046047595.1 Planctomycetota bacterium
CGTGCGGGATGCTTCACATGCGCGCCATGCACGTTTCACGCATGCGAGTGGCGGCGACCAACCCTGAGACGAGCGTCAGTGCCGCGACAACCCAGAGCGCTGCAGTGACTCCGAGTGCGTCCGCGACAACTCCGGCGATCACTGCACCAAACGCGTATCCAAGGTCACGCCAGAGTCGATAGACCCCCACCGCCGACGCACGCCACGTTGGATGTGCAACATCACCAATCGCGGCGAGCAACGTGGGATACACCATCGCCGTACCGATTCCGAGCAGGAAGGCACCGGTCGCGAATCCCGCGAACTCGGATGCCACTGCAACCACCGCAATGCCGACCGCCTGCACGACCATGCCCCAGACGATCAACCACTTTCGTCCAACGCGATCGCTCCACGCGCCGGTGAAGAGCTGCGCGATTCCCCACGTCGCTGGATAGATCGCCGCGAGCGTGCCGATCGCCGCGAAACCTTGTTGCGCCGCCGCGAACACCAGCGGGAACAAGCCCCACGCCATGCCATCGTTCAAGTTGTTGACGAGCCCCGCTTGCGTCACGCTTGAGAGATTTCGATCACGCAGCGTCGTGCGAAGAAAAATCTCGCGTTGCGAAAGCGCGGCGTCCTGCGATGGCGCTTTCACACTCCTTGCTTCGGCCGCGACGTGCTGACGCGTTTCACGCACAAAGAGCGCAGAAAGCACAAGGCCGATCGCAACAAATGCAACGCCGAGAGAGAACGGCTGCGGCCGAAGCCCGTACTCCGCGGCGATCCAACCGGTCGCGAGCGCACTCAATCCAACCGCGAGATATCCCGCGCATTCGTTGATTCCAAGCGCAAGTCCGCGACGCGCGGGACCTGCGAGATCAATCTTCATGATGACTGTTGTCGACCACGTCAGCCCTTGGCTCACGCCGAGCAGCGCGTTCGCGACGAGCACCCAATTCCACGATGGCGCCCACATCAAGAGAAACGGCACGGGTGTTGCGACCAACCAACCCGCAACGAGGACATGCTTACGACCAACGCGATCAGAGAGCCGACCCGCGAGGTAGTTGGTGAAGGCTTTGGTGACGCCAAAGACGACGATGAAGGAAAGCACCGCAGATTTCGCGGCGAGCGCGAAGTCGGCCTCAGCGATTGCAGGCAAGATCGTGCGTTCGAGCCCAACCATCGCGCCGACGAACGCATTCACGACAACGAGCAGCGAGAATTGCCAGAGATTGGCGCGCAAGCCAAGGCGCACTTCGTGAGGAGAGAGCGCGTCAGCATGCTCGCTACTCACGCGTTTCAACACGGTCCAAGCCCTTCGCCACCTGGAAGTTTGCTTGCTGCACTTACCCAGCGCTTGAAGCGCTCCACGTCAAACTCACCGCTCTCGTCGATGTGGAGGTAACGCACTTCTGCAACCTTCGACGAGATTGGCGGAGGTGGCTCAAGCGATGTTCCGCGGAAGAACGTGACCTTCATGTACTTCGCGAACGCGTGCATCGCGAGAAACCAACCGTGGCCTTCGACGCCATAGAACGGCGAGTTCCACTTCACAGCTTTCTTCGCGTGCGGAACCGCTTCCATGATCGCGCGATCGATGCGTGCGCCAACATCTTGTTTCCAATCAGGAAGCGCGGCGATGTATGCAGCAACGGGTGCGTCGCCATCGCCGCGCGCAATTTGCGGATTTCCGCTTGAGAGTAAGCGAGGCTTTGCGGAGGACTTGCGGAACTTTTTCGCCACGGGAACTCTCTCAGTCGTTGTTTGATTTCGCGCGCAGCTCGTCACGCAACGCATCATGGGCGAGTGCGATCGCGCCGCAAACGCCCGCGTCATCACCGAGGAGCGGCGGCACGAGATAGTTCGCAACGCCCGTCGGCGTCAACATTGGCGAATCGATGTACCCAGCGAGCGCGTCCAGAAGATGCGTGCGCGTCTTCGCGAAGAACGCGGCTTCGCCTAGATTTCCGCCCTTTCGCACGCTCCCTCCAAAGATGATCCGACGCGGTGAAAGCACATACGACAGCGTCGCGAACGCGTGCGCCATGTAACGCGCGGTGAGATCCCATGTCGGATCATCCGCCGCGAGTTCAGCCGCGGGTTTCCCTGCGCGCGCTTCGATCGCAGGACCCGCGCAGAGCCCTTCCCAACATCGACCGTGGATCGCACACGCCCCCGCGAAACGGTCACCATCGAGAACCGGCATTGGGATGTGACCCATCTCGGGGTGCACGAGTCCATGCATCAACTTTCCGCGCACGACGCCGCCGCCACCGATACCCGTGCCAACGGTGACGTAGACGAAGTCCTCGAGCCCACAGCCTTCAACTCCACAGCCCTCAATTCCACTGCCCTCAATTCCACTGCCCTCAATTGCTCGCGCCGCGCCCCATCGGCCCTCACCGAGTGCTGCTCCATTGACGTCTGTGTCAAACCCAATCGCGCGATTCCCAAACGCCGCGCGCAATGGCCCGACGATGTCGGTGTTCTTCCAGCCACGCTTGGGTGTCGTCGTGATGAAGCCGTACGTCGGGGAGGATCGATCGAGATCGAGAGGACCGAACGACGCCACGCCAAGTGCGGCGAGTTTGCCGTGTTTGCGCTCTTCGTCGAGGAGCCACGCGATGACTTCCGAGAGCAACTCCTTCGGATCATCACCTGTTGGAAACTGCGCGCGGGCGAGCAGCTCCTCGCCAGGCCCAGAGCCAACCGCGACGACAAATTTCGTACCGCCCGCTTCGATGGCACCGACGATGGGACGCTGGTTTTGCATGAGGTTGGGCGCAAAGTGTAACGAAGGCTCCCACTTGTGCCGTTTCCGCTGTGCGCTTCAACGATACATTCTCCGCAAGAACCACCATGCTCGAACGACTCACCGACCCAATCGTTGCTGCATCCATGCTCACCACCGCCCTCTTGGCGATCTGCTTCCTCCAGTCGGGGCTCGACAAAGTCATCGACTTCAAAGGCAATCTCGCGTGGCTGAACGGGCACTTCGCAAAGTCGCCTCTGCGTGGACAAGTGGCGCCGATGCTTGTCGTCATCACGATTCTTGAATGCGCCGCAGGTGCACTCTGCGCGGTGGGCGTGGTGCAAATCATCCTCTCGAGCGACACGAAACTCGCGCTTTTCGGCGCAGAACTCGCGGCACTCAACATCGTCATGCTCTTCTTTGGGCAACGCGTCGCGAAGGACTACGCCGGTGCTGCTGCGCTCATTCCGTACTTCATCGTGTGTGTTGGCGCGATCCTGCTGCTTGGGCGATGAACCACGCGAGGCCGCGACCTACTAAGCCACGTTGATGCGCCATGCTGATGCGCCGTGTTGATGCAACATGCGGAGCACCCATGCTGACCTACGGCGAACTCCCTTGCCCCGCGTGCGGCTATCAACGCAAGGGAACTTCGCATTCGAGCGTGTGTCCTGAGTGTGGCGCGCGCGGATTTGCAGGCGACATCGTCATCAGCGGACTTCCGAGTATGTCGGAAGAATCACGCCTTGGACAACGCGCCCTCAGTTTGAGCCACCTCGTCCTCGGACTTGGGATGCTCTTCTGCGCAGTCGCGACGTGCGTCGGGGGCGCCGTCGGTTTGAGCGCGACGACATTCCAGCAGCGGTTTGTACCGGTTCGATTCGTGGTCGTGTTGCTCTTCTTCGCGCTATTGCTCATTGCGTGGCTCCGAAGGCGAAAGGCGAAGCACGATGGACTTTCGCTCGAGCGCTGCGTGTGGGAATTTGACCAGGACGGCGTCATCGTTCGCGAGAAAGCGCATGAAGCGCGCGTTCCCATGAGTGAAATCACGCACGTGCATTCGGCGATCGATTTCGTGAAGCGACGCACGCATCTCACGTTGGTCACGAGTGGCCAAGCGCTCGGAACCGTCGGACTTCCGTCGCTCATCATCACAGGAACGCTCGACGAACAACGCGCGATCGCGGCCGCGATCAAAGCTCACGTGCATACTCATGTGAATGCCGCGGTGAACACTCAGGCAAAGCGCTGAATGCATGACGCGACGCGTCTGAAGCGCGCGGCGAGAATCGCTGTATCCACGCGCCAATTGCAAGTGGCAATGCCTCTGGAGCTTCGCCTGCTGTGAAGAGGTGATTGGTGTTTCTCAGGGCAAAGCACGTCACCAATGAGGAGTTCGAAGAGTCCTCGCTCTCAAGTTCGCCGATCATCATGCGCCCGACTTCCATTTCCGCCGCGCCTGCGATACGCGCACACAAGGTGTCGCAATGCATGCCTTCGACGACGGCGAGAAATGTAGGGACGCGCGATTCCGTGAGATTGATCCACGCATCGACAACATCACGCGCGATCGCCTTTGGCATACGTCCGCGCTCGAGCCATTCATAGATTCTTTGCGCCGTGCGTGCAACGGAAGCAGATCCGCGGCGTCGCGCGAGACCGCGAAGAACACGCTCCGTGAACGCACGCGGATTTCGCCATGTTGCCTGAGTTGTGATACGCGCGTCCAGAAAGTCAGGCTCAAGAAGAACAACTCCCGCGCATCGACGCCCCATGCGACGTGCTGCGCGAAGACTCACCACCGCGCCCGCGCAAAGTCCGCCGATCACAACACGATCGACCTCATGCCGCGCACAAATCTGCTCAACAACTTCCGCGAGCACATCATCGAGCGACGACTCCTGCGCCGCGATGCGAAAGTCCTCAATGCGCTTGAAGGACTCACCGGTGGAATCGCCAACACCTGGAAAATCCAATCGAAAGACAGAGAACCCTTCTCGCGCAACGTGCTCGGCAATTTGCCGCGATAGATCGCTGTTTCCGGCGCGTGGCGCCGGACCAGAATTGACGAGTACAAGCGCGACGCGCGAGCGAACCGCAACATCCAACGACTGATGGAATGTCGCGACAACCACTTCGTCCCGCCAGCGATACGATTCAAACATACGTCGATGCGACCTTGGCGTCTCAGGCCGTCGCTCTACATCTCTCTTCACTTCGACTTGCGCGCGTTGCATCAACACTGGTGCACTTCGGTTCATTGTGAGTTCCCTTCATGCAAGCAGATTTCCATCATGCGACTGCGTTGAACGTACCGACTCGATCAAGCCATTCGCCGAGCGCGTTGAACCAACACGCATCTTCCGGCACAAGCTGAGGCGATGACTCCCAGAACTTCGGGACATGGAGAACGAGCCGATGAGCAGTGTTCGAGTTCAAGTCTTGATGGCGTGGCGGCACTGGCGAGGTTTGAACACTGCTGTCGGAAGCGTGCGTCGTGCGTTGCGTAGTGGCTTGCGTGGGCGATTGCGCTGGGGAAGCGCGCAACATGGATCCACGCAAGTCCACATGAAGCCATGGTCGCGATTCGCTCGAATTGGGCGTTGTAAACGTGTGCCCCGCGGCTTCCGCAATCAGGCGCGGTTTCCAAAGGTATCCATCCACGCGCGCCTCTCGACCCGCTGCAATCGCCGCATATCCCGCAAACAACGATGCGGGCGAAACCAGCGACGATTCATCAGACTGCGCCGTCGCCAGACTTCCCTGCACGAGATCCGCCACCAACGCTCGGCGTGACGCATCGCGCAAAAGGGTCTGGCCATCACCATGTCCCAAGAACACCGCTGCATCGCCACATCCCTCAGCAAACAACTCGCTTGCAATGAGCGCGCCCACGCGCACACCAACCAAGACGGTGGTGCGATCGAGTGGCGCAACGGCGTGGAGATGCTGCACCACACGTCGCGCGTCTTCAGCCCATTGGCCAATCGTCGCTTCGTCGAACTCACCCTCACTCTCTCCAAGACCACGATGGTCGTAGCGAAAGACTTCGGAACCCCGATGCGTGAGTGCGCGTGAGAGGTCGACGAGCGTTCGATACGCACGCTCGCGTTCTGCACCAATTGGTCCAATGATGATGACCCGAAGGCGCGCGCTCTCACGCGGACGGTGATACACGTACGCGAGTCGAGCACCGTCGACCACTGCGAATCCGTGCTCTTCTGTTACACCGTGTGCCCGCATAGGAACGACGGCGTGGCATTCAAGTTCCACGGCGAGTCCTCCCCTCTGCTCCCACTCGCACATCGCCATCTTTCCTTTGAAGGCTCGATGGCACGGACTCCGCGTTTTCCGCAAGCTTCAGCAAGAGCGCGCGTGCGACAACCACCTGTCCGATGTCGTTGAGATGGCCTCCATCGGATGTGTACTCGGAGCAAAGCGCTGGCCACGCCACACCCGAGACACTGCTCGTCGCAGCCGACCCGTCAAGCGCTCGCGATTCAACGGCAGCGATATCAATGATCTGACTCGCCGGAAATCGAGCGCGCAGCAAATCGTTGTAGCGGCCACGAACCGCATTCGCGGGTCCCGTGCCGTTCCCAACCAGGCGCTTCACAGCGCCCTTCGCGCCTTGATCGGCAGCCTTGAGCGGAACGGTTGCATGCAACACACGCAGCGTCGGCCGCGCCCGCTTGATGCGCTCGATCATCGCAACGTATCGATCAAACAAACTCTGAGCGTTGGTTGATCCATCGATGTCGGCGTAACACAACTTGACGAACGCGATCTCAATCGCCTCTCCGCCTGGTCCCACGACAAACTGTTCGAATGCCTCGAACTTCGCGCGCGGATCACCATTGGGGCCCGCGGGTCCATGCACCAGTCCGGGTGTATCAAACGCTCCTTGCGCGTCGCTCTTCGCGCTTTCGGAAGAGGTTGCGATCCGACGCGTCGCAAGCGCAATTGTTGGACGCGCGCGCAGAATCTCCGTCACGCCCCGCATCATGTTGCTTCCGACCGACTGATGCGCAAAGTAGATCCGTCGCGTACGCAAGGCCGCCCAACGTTCCTCGGGCACACGGTCGATTTCGTCCAATCCCACGCGCGCCACGACATCGCCGCCGCGATCGTCACGTTGTGGCGATTTCGGATCTGGCGGATCGCTCGCCACACCACTTGCTTGACCAAGCGGAAGCAGGCCCAAACCGACAACCGAACTCGCGAGCGACGCAAACGCAAATCGATGCAAGGACTTCATGGGTTGATCTCCTTTGCTGAACGGCGCACGGTTGCTTCCTCTTCAACCACCTGTGAAAGCGTGGGCGAAAGCACGGGCGAGAACTCGGGCGAATCAACGGAAGAACACATGAGCGCGGGACCATCGAGGCGCGAAGCGGCGCGTCGTTTGAGTTCGATGTCGCGATACACGCGTTCGACAGCTTCCGGCGTCATGGAGGCGAGCTCGCCCGCGCGAGTCGTCGAGACTTGATGCATGGAACACCACAGAATGATGTCGAGCGTGGCATAGGGCAGCCCGAAGTAGAACTCTTGCTGCGACTGTGGAAGGCTGTAGGTATCGGTGGTCGGAATTTGGCCCGTGATCGACGCAGGAAGTCCAAGATGTCGCCCAAGCGCGAACACTTGTGACTTGTACAAATGCGCAATCGGCTTGAGATCCGCAAGCCCATCGCCACCACGTACGAAGAATCCCAGTTCGTGCTCGAGCACATTCGGCGTGCCCAAAACCGCTCGATTCAATGCGTCGGCCGCGGTGTATTCGACGGTCTTTCGGACACGCTGTTTCAAATTGGTTGCGGCGACAACTTCGAGATAGACATCAACGGGCAGACGCGCCACTGCCGTCGCTCCGGCCCGCGCAGAGAGCGATGCTACAACGTGAAAGTGATTGACGCGGTCGCTCTCCGCGACGTCGTTGGCGATGGTGATTTTGAATCGATCTCCCGGACGAAATGCGGGTAAGACTCGAGCAATCGCGACATCACGACGTCGGTAACAACCGAATGCTTCGAGCATCGGCGTGATGTCTACAACTTCAGGCGTCACGCCTGCAACCTGGCATGCTGCACGACCGAGTTCCAGACTTGCTGGCGAACTTTCGCGCTCTGGCATCAGAATGGCCGTGACACGATCACGCCCGAGCGCGCGCGCGGCGAGTACAACCGATACCGACGAGTCGATGCCGCCACTCACGCCGAGTACGACACCACGACGTCGAAGCTTCGTGCGGACCGCATCGCGAATCGCGCGCTCGATACGCTCGCATTCACTCGCCGCATCGATCTTGAGTACCGAATCATTTTCTGCGGCGGGTGCAGACTTCGATGCAACCACTCCTCTCCGCATAAGCGCGGTACGTTCGTGCGATTCAACCAAGGACGGCTTCGCCATCACACTCGTGCGCAAATCAAACGAATCCAACGCTTCTGGGGGCGCGGACGCCGGGAGCGGGTTCTGTGCGAGTGAGTTGAAATAGGCTTGCGTCATCGTTCATCCTCCACGCATGCGAAACACTTTTCCGAGGACGCGCATGCGTCGTGCTCGGAGATTGAGACTGCGCTGTCTGGTCGTTCGACCCATCGCGAGGAAGTCGCCTGCGCGATGAATCGCTCGTGCCAAAGCACAAGAGTCAACAGCCCAAATGCGGCCATTTCCTCGCGTTCTGAAAGTGGTTTGAGCGCGGTCGCCATGAAAGCGCGCTGCGCCAATCGCATCGCTGCTGCGCCATCCATGAGTGGATGTGCGCGCAGTTGAGTGTCTGACAGCGCGTCACGCACAAACTCAGGTGCATGGACACCGAAGAACGCGCGCTGTATCGGCGATCGATAGGGCCACTTCGGTCGATCTGCGATCTCTCGCGGCAGGAGCCGACGCGCGATGCGGCGAAGAAGTGGCTTTTCTCTCAATCCAACAAGGCGTTCCTCGGAACGAAGCTGTGCAGCCTCCGCCGCGAGTGCGCCGTCGAGAAACGGATAGCGCCCCTCAACGCCATTCGCCATCATCATTCGATCGCCTTGGCTCGAGAGCAGATACGGCACCATGAACGATCCGATTTCTAACTCCTGCGCTCGTCCAAGATCGTCGAGATCGCGCCAGTTGCATGGCAACGCGGATTCGACACTCCGATGGAACGCTTCCTGATCGAGAG
Source organism: Planctomycetota bacterium (assembly GCA_046047595.1). Taxonomy (GTDB): domain Bacteria; phylum Planctomycetota; class Phycisphaerae; order Phycisphaerales; family SM1A02; genus QWPT01. The sequence continues at coordinate 8,904 of JBJOHQ010000289.1, forward strand.
CTGTGCGAATTTCTGGCGAGAGAAACCGCAACATCCAAGCGCCACTCTGCCAACGAAGTGCATGCGAAGCAAAGGGATCAGAGTCGCCGTCAACAAGACATTGCACGGCGTTTCTTGGCGCAGCCTCGTGCGCGCACGATGTTCCATCACCCGCGCGCAGGAACGCACTCCACATTGCAACTCCTCCATCGGTTCGCGACGCATGTTGCCGATGGAGCCGCGAAGAAAGTGCCTGCCTCATCGCGCTCGTTGGATCACGCGCGAGATACGCACGCAATCGAGCCTCTTTGAAGATGTCATAGCCACCAAACAACTCATCCGCGCCTTCGCCAGTCAACACAACACGCATTCCCTGATCGCGCACAAACTCTGAAAGCAGCAGCATGGGAATCGGACCCGCCCGTAACAACGGGGTTTCCGCGTGTTCAAGCGTGCGTTCGAGCGAACCAATGAGATCATCAGAAGTGACTGTCACTTCGCGATGATCAGTTCCGAGTGCTTGTGCGACTGTGTGTTGTGCAGCGCCTTCGTCGAAGCCGCGATCAATGTCATCGTCACTCCGAAAGCGAAGCGAGAATGTCGTCGGCGGATCGACTCCCATGCGCCCGCGCTCCTCCACCATCAACGCAGTCAGAAGCGAGGAGTCAAGTCCACCGGAGAGATATGCCCCAACCGGAATGTCGGCGCGAAGTCGTTGTCGGACGGCATGCCGAAGTCGATCCGCGATGCGTGCTTCTCGAAACGCTCCCCGCGCGAGTGGCGTCGCCATCGCGGATTGTGATGTGTCGTCCAACGAAGCGCGAAGTCGCGCATAGGTTTGACTGACAAATGAACGTGAACCGCTGCCAATCGCGGCTTGTCTTTCCACTCGCCAAAGTCGCGAGCCAATCGCATCGAGCGCAAATCGCACACATTGTCCTGGCGCAACGCACTCAACACCTTCGAACACGCTTCTCGTGCCCGGAACCGACCAATTGCGAAACACGGCATTGATCGCTTTGAAGTCGACGCGAGGCTCGACGCGCCCTGATGCGAAGAGCGCTTTCGCTTCCGATGCGAAGACGAGCGCATTCGAAAGGCGCGCGACAAACAACGGGCAAATACCTGCACGATCGCGGACGAGATACATGCTGCGCGTGAAACGATCCCAGAGCGCAAGCGCGAATTGTCCCTCGAGTCGACGCCACGCCTCTTCGCCCCAACGTTCGTAGGCGGCAAGAACAACTTCGGTGTCACTCTTGGTGGAGAACGTTCGGCCTTCCGACTCAAGTTCGCGACGAAGTTCAACGTGGTTGAAAACCTCGCCGTTGTAGACGATCGTCGTTCCGCGCACTGGATTTGAGAGAGGCTGCGCACCACCGACGCGATCGATCACGGCAAGCCGCGTGTGCGCAAGGCCAACGCGACCCTCGACCAATATGCCGCAACCATCAGGTCCGCGATGCGCGAGCGCGTGCGCCATGCGCGAGCACTCCTCGCGCGATGGTGGTGGCGCATCCACACCCGCAGCAACGCCGGCGAATCCGCACATTTCAAGCACCTGCCCCGATAAGCGCGCGACGAATCAACTTGCCATTCGCAGTGCGTGGAATCTCGCGACGGAACTCGATGAAGCGCGGTTGCAATGCGGGTTCAAGAAACTCACGACAACGGCCACGAATCGCACGCTCATCGACAGTTGCGTCCGCCTCGAGCACAACGACTGCGTGGATGGCCATGCCGTCTTCTTCATGTGGAACACCAGTGACGGCCGCGTCGACCACACCAGCCAACGATGCAAGCACACGCTCGACGGCCATCGGCGCAACTTTCTCACCGCGACACTTGAAGATCTCGTCTTCTCGTCCGATGAACGTCAACAGTCCGTTTCGGTGCATGCGAAAGCGATCACCAGTGCGAAGCACTCTCTCTGACGGCGACGCATCAGGCAATGGTGAAGCGATGAACTTCAACGCCGTTTCTTCAGGACGCCGCCAATAGCCGCGGGCGACGTTCGCACCGCGCACGATCAGTTCTCCCTCACTTCCTGGGGGTAGACGTCGACCTTGCGCATCCATGAGAAACAACTCGCAATTGGGAATCGCGGTTCCAACAGAATCTGGATGCGCACTCACGAGACGAGGATCAAGCGTCGCGGCGCGCGAACATTCCGTTTGCCCATACATGAGATGAAGCGCGACGTGTGGCAACAACTCTGTGCATCGGACCGCTTGCGCTGGTGAAAGCGAGGCTGCTGCACACGTCATCGCACGCAGTTGCGAGAGTTCCAAAGCGACATGCGGCAGCGTCGCGAGAATCCGCGAAATCATCGTCGGAACAGCGATCAGCATCGAAACGCGATGCTGTTCCATCCGGCGCATCGCATCGAATGGAAAGGCGAAACTTCGCTCAAGCACGACGGTCGCGCCACTTCGAAGCGCAGTCCACAACTGAAGGAAGCCGTAGCTGTAGGTGAGCGGTATCGCGAGTGAGACAACGTCGAAACTCGAAGCGGGTGCTTCTCCGAGATACTCCGCAACTCCAGCGGTTGTATTCAGGAGATTCGCGTGTGTGAGCATGACACCCTTCGGCTCACCAGTCGTCCCCGAGGTGTAGATGATCGCGGCGAGATCTGCATCGATACAGCCGACTTCGCGCGCGGTGACGGTCGAGGTTGGAATGGCCTGACCAAATTCAAGCGGAACTCCAATCGGTCGAGCGAAGTTGTCGTCGAGCGCGAATTCGACCCAGCGCGCATCGAGTCCATCGCTTTCCTCCGCGAGAGATGCACGCAATGCGACCAAAGTTGTTCGAGGCGCGATGACCGCCTGCGGATCGCAATCTGCGAGGATCGCTCGGAGGCGCGGCATCCGCGTATCCGCAGGAATCGGCACAATCACCGCACCAACGCGCAGCACTGCGAGATATGCCACGACCGATTCGAGCGCATTTGGCGCGATCACCGCCACGCGATCGCCTCGGCAAACGCCCGCGCGTTGCAACGGAATCGCCGCACGCCGCGAAGCATCGTCAAGATGTTTCCAATCGAGCGTTCGATCCCCATCGATCAGCGCGGCTCGTGCGACTCCCCGCGCCGATGCGATTTCCTTTGCTCGATTGAGTACGACTTCATCGAGCAACTGCACGGGATGCCTCGCTTGTAATCGGACGTTTCTCAGCGGTTGAACCGCTCAAAGCCTTGACTGCCGATTTGGTTTCACTCGCAACTTGGCTCTGCGAGTTCGTCCCGGCCCGCTTCTGCGTAACGAAGAGTGCGATGCGTTCGATCGAATCGAGATTTGCTGGAACGAGTTCGTGGTCTGCAACTTCGATTCCGAACTGCTCTTCAATGAAGAGCACGAGTTCCATTGCACCGGTCGAGTCAAGAATGCCTTCACCAAGAAGCGATGATCGAGCATCGATCGAAGCGTCGGGATCAAAGAGAAATCGTTCTGCGAGAAAACGGCGAATGGGCTCAGCATCCGCGGTGGGTGCGCCGCGCTCTTCCTGCATATATCGCTCCGATCTGGACGTTTGATCCGAACATCGTGCTCTCACGCGTTGTGCATGCACGAGTCGATCCGTCGGCGCGATCGTATGGAGATAAAGTCAATCGTCGAGCAAAACGCAACGCAACGCAGCGCTTTCGATCGCATCGAGGAAGGCTCTGCGAGCATCGTTGCTCAGGGAATTCTGCTTGCTACGCGCGGTCTGCGTGTTGTTCGACGCACGGATCTCAGCGTCTCGGCCCGACAGGACCAACCTTGACGCCAGCACGCTCAATAGCACCAGCGCGAACACCGCGGAGAAGTTGAGCGCACTCGGGTTCCGCGTTTGCTCCGTCGGTGTCGCGCGCAATCGGCAGCGTGACCGTTCCTCCGACGCGAACGCACTCCGGGTCATCCACGCGGCCGAACGGCGTGTCGATCAGCACACTTCTCTCGATCGAACTTCCAACAGGTCGGCCGAAACGATCGGTGAGATAGGTGCCAAGTGTTGGGAATCGTGTGCGCCACGTCTCGCTCGCGATGGGCATCGCTGCGAGATTTCGATGCAGCGTCGAAGTCTTCGGATCGGCGATATGCGGCGCCATCCAGCCGATGCCACGCGCGTCGTACGACACCGCGCGACCGCAGCAGGCAAAGATGTTGGCGCGAATCGTGTTGTCGCGACCACCACCGGCGAGAATGCCCCAATTGCACTCGACGAAGAGGTTCTCTTCAACGAGAAATCCGCTGGCCATGTCATCGAGATACACCGCGTTTTGAAAGCGCGCGTCCGATCCGCGAATCGCCGAAAAGCAGTTGCCGCGGATGACGTTGCCGTGCGACGTCCAATCTCGACCGCAGTAAACCGCACCCGCATCGCCCGTCTCTAGGACAACATCGTGGATGTCGTTCGCTTCAATCAGATGATCGTTGCCGCGCATGAACATCGCGATGTGTGGATGCTGCGCGATCTCGTTGTATCGAACGCGATGCCCAACGCCCTCGAGATCGATCGCAGGGTTGTAACTCCGCAACACGCGGCCGCAGCCGAGAAACGTGCAATCTTCGATCACACTTCCCGACGGCGACAACGTCGCGCGATCGCCGCCACGCAGCCGCACTCCACGACCGCCAACATCTTCGAACCGACTTTGCGCCACGCGAATCTCGGTGCCCTGCGCATCGACGGCGAACGTGCCGAGATTGCGAAACACGCATCGCTCGATCGTTACACGCGCGACGCCTTCAGCCGCGATCGCACCGCCGCGTGTTCGCTCGAAGGTGATGCCTGCGATGCGAACGTCGCGCGCACCATCGATGCGCAGAAACGGCTCCGCGAGCAGCGAAAGCGAGCGAGATTCGCCGCGTTTTTCGTCGGGAATCCACGCGACGATTCGGCCGCCAGCGCGATCGACCCAGTACTCGCCGGGCTCGTCGAGTTCACCGAGCACGTTCGTCACGCGGAAGTGACCACGCGCGGCGAGCCCGTAGCGATGCGGCATCCCGAGACGAACGACCGCTTCGCCCGCGTCGATCGAAGTGATGGGTAACACTTCATCCGACCAATCCCAATTCCAGTAGCCGTGCGCCCACGCATCTTCGGAGCCAATCCAACGCGCGACGCGTTCTCTCACAGCAGGCCGAAACGCGCCTGCGCGCGGCGGCTCCATGCGGCGCTCGCTCGCAGGCATGTCGGACTCAGATTCGCGCGGCGCGGAGCCGCGATCGATGATCGCGCCGATCTTGGCAAAGCCGTCGTTCGGCCAGCGCGCGAGTTCA
>JBJOHQ010000290.1:0-7389 GCA_046047595.1 Planctomycetota bacterium
GTGGAGTTGGCTTTCCGTCGGTGGGTGTTGACGAACCGTCGGTCGGTGGAGCGGTGGGTGGTGTTGCGGGCGGCGTTGCGGGCGGCGTTGCGGGCGGCGTTGCGGGCGGCGTTGCGGGCTCTGTTGCGGGCGGCGTTGCCGGCGGCGTTGCCGGCGGCGTTGCGGGCGGCTCGAACGCAAACAGCACCGAGGATGCCGCGAAGACGCATGTGAACGTTGTCACGCTCACAAGCGCGCGAGGTGAGGTGAGGTGAGAGAGTTTCATGTGCGTCTTTCAGTTCGCCGCTTCATTCGACGTTTGGTTCGACGTTTGGTTTCGATGACGGAACTCACACGCGAAGGACACTCAGAACGAGCCCGCGCTCAACCCCACGCAGACTTCATCCCACGCAGACTTAATCCCACGTGTTTGCAGCCTTGCCTGCGCGAGCGCTGGTTGAGCGTCCCGCAGTCGCCTTCCCGGTCTTCGCTGAATTCGATGCCGCCTTCGTTTCGACGACGCGGCTCGACTTCCTCGAGCCCGACTTTGCGGTCTTCGCAGACTTCGACGACTTGCCATTCGCATGGCCGTTCGCATGCCCATTCGCGTGACCGTTGGACTCCGCACCTTCTGGCTCCCAACCATGCTCCCACGAACGTGGATAGTTGAGGTCGTCGAGTTCAAGCGCGGCCGTCGTCGGGTAGAGCGGCGCAAACGTGTCGCACATCACCGCGAGTTCGTTTGTGTGCGTCGCGCCGATCGTCGCTTCGGGCGTGCCCGGGTGCGGTCCGTGCGGAATCCCTTGCGGATGCAGCGAAAGCGAGCCAACTTCGATGCCTCTTCGCGCCTTGTAGTTGCCTTGCACGTAGTAGAGCACTTCGTCCGAGTCGAGATTCGAGTGGTTGTACGGCACCACGATCGCTTGCGGGTGGAAATCCAGCGGCCGCGGGCAGAACGAACAGATCACGAAGTTGTGCGCTTCGAATGTCTGATGGATCGGCGGTGGCAAGTGATGCTTGCCGACGATCGGGCTGAAATCGTCGATATTGAAGCAGTAGGGGTAGTAGCAGCCGTCCCATCCAACGACATCAAGCGGGTGGTAGCTGTATTCGTAGCTGTGGACGAGATCGCGGCTCTTGATGCGCACCTCGTACTTGCCCTTCTTGTCGAAGGTCATCGGCATCTCAGGCGTACGCAGGTCGCGCTCGCAGTACGGCGCGTGCTCGAGGAACTGCGCGGTCTTCTTCGAGAGGTAGCGCGGCGGCGGCAGAATGTGCGAGCCGTTCACGCTCTCCATCAAGAGGAAGCGCGGTTCTGGTTCGCCGTCCTTCGGCTCGTCGAAGACGAACTGATAGATCGTGCCCTTTGGAATCACAATGTAGTCGCGCGGTCCAAACTTCAATGCGCCGAACATCGTGAAGACCGTGCCCGATCCGAAGTGGATGAAGAAACACTCGTCCGCCGACGCGTTCTTGAAGTGATACTTCATTGGCTCTGCGGGAACGCAGACGCTGATCTCGACGTCGTTGTTGCCAAACAGCACCACGCGTCCAGTGACGGCATCACCCTTCGGCGGCAGCGGCGCACTCTTCACATGGCGCATGCGCATCGTGTCGCGCTCGACATACTCAACCTTCGTCGAGTAGAGCTGCTTCCAACCGATGACTTGCGTCGGCGGATTGATGTGGTAGAGCGTCGAGGTCGGGCCGACGAAACCTTCGGTGCCAAACACTTCTTCTGCGTACAACTTGCCGTCGGGGCGGCGGAATTGAATGTGGCGCTTCGAAGGGAGTTTGCCGAGCTTGGTGTAGTAGGGCATGGAGCGATTCCTGCAATCCGATTCCTGCAATACGATTCTTGCGATTCGATTCCTGCAAATCGATTCGTGAGGGCGACGAGTTTACCCCGCGGAGGACCGGCGGAGTCGCGGGGAAACGGCGCGTTTTCAAGGGATGCTTCTATCGGGTCTTCACTGGGCCCGGCGGAACGGGCGGAATAGGCCGCGGGTCTTTCTCGATCTTCTCCTTCAGGTGCGCAATCGCCGCGTCGAGTTGCGCATCGCTACCCTTGAAGGTCGCGTACGGGAGATTGTCGACGACGATATCGGGCTCGACGCCGTGGCCTTCGATCAACCATGCGCCCGACTCATCAAACACGCCGAACTCGCCAGCACTCGCAAGCCCGCCGTCGACGACGGTGTTCGAGGAACTCAGCCAGATCTCGCCGCCCCACGTGCGCGTTCCGATCACTTGACCGAGTCCGAGTCGACGGAAGCCCTCACTGAACGCCTCGCCGTCCGAGGCGGTACGCTCGTTGCAGAGCACCACCATGTGGCCGCGGAAGGCGTACTGCATATTCCAATTCGGGCTTCGGCCCTCGTGTTGATTCCAGTACATCCACGCTTTGCGCGTGAGGCGACTGAGCACCCAACTATCAATGTTGCCGCCGCGATTGTGACGGACATCGATGATGAGCCCCTTACGGTTGAAGACGGGATAGAAGTCGCGCGCGAAGTCGCCGATGTCTTCGGTGCCCATCTCGCGGAGGTGGACGTAACCGATATCACCGCCGCTCATCTCGTTGACGCGCTGTCGACGTTCCACTTCCCACGCGCGGTAGCGAAGCGACGCGTCGGCTTGCGCGGTCATTGGTCGCACGATCACATCCCGCGTTGTTTCGCGCGTCGCGTCGGTGGTGTCCGTCGCCTTCGCCGCATCGCGTGCAGGCAGCACAGTGAGGAGCGTTTGTCGGCCCGCCTTATTGCGAAGGAGTGCCGAAGGATGCGGTACCGAGAGTGTCGGTGTACCGTCGATCGCGCGAATGACGTCGCCGACGGCAATGCGCACGGTGGGCGCCGAAAGTGGCGAGCGCATCGTGGGTTCGTCAGGGTCGCTCGCAGGAATCGCCGTGACACGCCAACCACCGCGCTCCACATCGCGCTCGAGGTCTGCGCCGAGCGTGGCAACCGTCACGCGGTCGTTTCCTTCGCGCAAATCGCCGCCGCGCACAAAGTGGTGGAGCGCCGAGAGTTCGCCGGTCATCTCTTGGAAGACATCCGAGAGTTCTTCGCGGCTGCGCACGCGATCAACCCACGGCGTGTACTTCGCGCGCACGGCGGGCCAGTCGGTGCCGTGCATGCCGCGGTCGTAGAAATAGTCGCGCAAGAGCCGCCATGCATCGACCATCATCTCGGTCCACTCCGCGCGCGGCGTGATCGACAGCGCAATCGCGCTGAGATCGATCGGCTTGTCGAGTTCGGCCTTCGCTGCTTTCGCGTCGATCACGAACCACGAGGTGCCCTTGCGGATGAGTAACTTCTTTCGATCGGCGGAGACGTCCACGCTGCGCACACCCGTCGCGATCTCTTTGGGTTCGGGCTTCTCGTTGCCGATCGCAAGAGCCATGAGCGTGCCAGTCCGCTGCCACTCGTCGCCAGCACCGACGGGCGCGTAGCTCATCCAGAAGAGCGTGTCGGCGGTCACGATCAGCGTGCCGTCGGCGAAACTCGTCGGTTTGACGGGGAGTTGCTCGAGGCGCGCGGCGAGTCCATCGAGGTCGATCGCAACGGTGACGGGTGGCGCGGAAGCGGGATCAGACTTCGCGGGTGACGACTTCTCGTCGCCTTTCTCGTCGTCTTTCTCGTCGTCTTTCTCGTCGTCTTTCGCGTCGTCCTTCGCGTCGTCCTTCTTCTCGCCGTTGCCTTTCTCTTCTTCTTGCTTCTCTTCTTCTTGCTTTTTGCGCGCCTTCTCCGCCTTCTGTGCGGCGGCGAAGACCTCGTCATTCGGCTCGAACGGCGAACGCGCGTCGGCCTTCAGCGCGAGCGCGTAGATGCGGCCAGGCTCTGCAAAGAACGGCTCGGGTGCGCGCGGTCCCCACGGGCTTCCAACCGCGGATTCGAACGTGCGATTCGAGAGGAAGTAGAGGAACTTCCCGTCGCGCGACCATTGCGGATCGAAACTGTCGTAGCGATCGGTCGTTGCTGCGACGGGCGCGCCGCCCGTAATCGGCCACAGTTTGATGACGAGGTTCATGTTCGCCGCGGGCGAAACGTATGCGAGCCAACGGCTGTCGGGTGACCACGCGAAGTCGGTCGGTTGCTCGATCGAGTTCTGCTCAACAAGCGTGTTGGTGTTGGTGGTCGTGTCGTAAACCCAAACGCGCAGGCGTTTGTCGGTGTGCGCGATGCGCGTTCCATCGGGCGAAGGCACGGCAAACCAGCGCACAGTGTCGCCATCGTTCGTCAGGCGTTTGGCGGCGCCGACGCCGTTCGCGGGCAGCGTCGCAAGTTCAAGTTCGCCCGACTCGTCTGAGATCGCAACGAGCGATGTGCCGTCGGGCATAAACGCCGCGCTGCGATAGCGAATACCGCTGCGACGATCGGCATCGACGGTGCGGCCTTCCTTCGCAGGAACGACGAAGACGCGCCCGCGCATCGTGAAGACGACGCGGTCGCCGTCGGGAGACAGACTCGCAGAACTCACGGCGGCCGCGGGATCTTTGACCCAACGTTCGCGCGTCTGATCAAAGTCGCTCGCGAGTTGGATCGAGACCGGTGCATCGCTCCCCGATGCGAGATCGTGCATGCGAAGGTCGGGGCCAAGTTGGTAGACCACGCGATCGCCATCGATCGACGCGCTGCCGATGTCGAACTCGGCGTGCGTCGTGTGTTGGCGGAGATCGCTGCCGTCGGGCTTCATCGACCACAGGTTCATGCGCCCGCTGCGTTCGCTGGTGAAGACTACGCGCTCACCCCACACAAGCGGGCGACGGCTCGTGCCCTTGTAGTCGGCGGTGAGCGGCGCCGCTTCGCGCGTTTCGGCATCGGGAATGGGAAGCGTGAAGCCCCACAGTTGCTGCGCCGTTCCACCCGTGTATCGATCGGTGTGGCTCCCTTGGAATTGGAGTCGCGTGAACACCATGCGCGCTTCGTCGAGGAATGCGACTTCGGAACACTGCGCAAGCGGAATCACGCTGCGTGTGTCGCGCGTCGGATCGGCGTCGATCGTGTGGCGCCAAGAGCGAATCGCAGGAAGGTCGGAACCTGTATCGGTCGCGTACACAAGGACACCCGCGGGCGTCCAAGCCGTCATACCCACGCGGCCTGCGTCCCATGTGCGGCGTGTTGGCAAGCCGCCTGCGATCGGCATCGTGTAGACCTCGCGCGGACCTTCGTAACTCGCGGTGAACGCGAGCGTGGTGCCGTCGGGCGAAATCGACGGTTGGAGTTCTTCGCCAGGATGCGTCGTGAGCCGCGTCGCGAGTCCGCCGCTCGTTGGAACGCGCCAGAGGTCGCCTTCCGAGACGAAGACGATCGTCTCGCCGTGGATCGCGGGCATGCGGTAGTAGCCGAGCGTCGACGTGTCGTTCGAGGGCGAAAGGGGGGCGCTGATCGAAGAGAGACTGCCCGAAGCCAGACTGATCGAAGAGAGCGCGACCGTACACGCGTGAGCAAGTGCGAACATTCGCGCAGCGTAGCGGGGCGCGCAGTGCGTCGCGGGTGCTTCGCCCACCGCGGGAAGTGGTTCCGACGCGCGGGAACCAGCGGGAAATCAGCGCGTGGCAGGCGCGGTGAACGCAGCGTCGCGGATCGCTTTGCGCTTCGCGTCGTCGAGGACGTGCATGCGTTCATTCGCCCACGCGATCATCTGCACGGCGACGAGGCGAACCTCGGGACGTTCAAAGTCGCCAGGATGGCCGAGCGTCGTCACGGCAATCCGTTGCAGGCGCGGCGGGCTCGATCCACCGCGAACCTCCTGCGGCGGCGGCTGCTCGCGCACCCACAAAATCGGCTGCTTCTGCGGTGCGTCCTTTCGCTCACTGTCAATCGCCTCGCCCCAAAGGAGCACGCGGCAATCGGCGGGAAGCGGTTCGACGTGATAGAGCCAACTCGGAACAACGATGCCTTCGGCAGGAATCCCAACGCCCGCCAGAATCGGATGCTTCGCGGCCTCGTCGGTCGGCGGCAGCACGCGCGTCTTCGACGAATGCCCGTGATGAAAGCGCCACGGTGTACCGAGGAAGCGCTCGCCGAAGCCCGCATTGAGAGGTTCATCGGGCGAACCCGCGGGGTACCCGAACGCATGGGTCGTCGTGCGGAAGGCGACGAGCGGTATGCCGTGCTCGAGCGGGTCGAGGAAGTTCATGCGCGCGGCTTGCTCGAGTTGCTCGAAGCGCATGTACGCGACGATGAGATCGGCGCGGCCGATCGCCCGCGCGTCGGTGAGGTTCGTCTTGGCCTCAACCTTCGGTGTGGTGCCGTCCTCTGAGGCAAGATGGATCGAGGCCTTCACACCGAGCGGCTTCTGAACGATCGCGGCGAGAAACGGCAGCGTGACTTCACTGCGGTACTCATCGTCCGCCGCGACGAACGCGATCTGCGGTTCGATTGGCTGCCAGCCGTTCGGAAACGCGGGCTGCAGGATCTTGGCGGAGCCATTTGCGAAGAGTCTCGCGCGATCGCCCTTCACGGGCAGGCCGTTGAGCCCGCGGAACGGGCCGCGTTGGCCGCGACTTCCGACCGTGTTTGCAGGAAGTTCATGCACCTTCGAGACGACCGCTGTCTCGTCGCCTGGCTTGAGCCCGTCGCTGCGCACGACGTGATCGACGCGCACGCGATGCCACACGCTCGTGTCCTGTGGCCCTGGACCTGCCTTCTCCTCGACCGAAAGCACGGTGACCTCAAGTTCGAATGCCGACTGCCGGAGCGACCACATCGGTTGATTGGGGACTTCTGCGCGCGCGCTGCTCGCAGTCGCCAGCGCGGCGCCCCAAAAGAGCGCAACGAGAAGCGCAACGAGAAACTCAACGGGGAGGATGAGATGCCGATCGAGTCGCATGTCGAGTCGCATGTCGGGTAGAGTCCTTTGCTATAGATGGAACCGCAAGTGGGATACACGCACATTCCCGTCCTTCGTGAGGAGCGCTCGTGGCTTGTGCTCGCGAAGCCCGCGGGCATCCACTCGATCGCGCAGCGGGGGAGTGACGCGCCGAGCGTCGAGGCGTGGCTGCGAGCGACGCGGCCTGAACTTGCAGCGGTCGACGAGGCGGGCCTCGTGCATCGGCTCGACTTCGAAACAAGCGGGTGTCTGCTCGTTGCGAAGGACGATGCCACACGCGCGCGTCTTCGCGATGCGTTCAGCGGCCGCGGCGGCGACATTCGCAAGACGTATCTCGCGCTTGTTGAGGGGCATTTCCCCGATCGCGTCCTCGCGGGCGCGTTCACGCTCTCGTTTGCGAGTCGACACAAAGGGAGCGCGAAAGTCACGGTGCACACCCGCGGCGAACCCGAAACGATCGGCCGCTGCCGATGGCGCGTGCTGCGCGTGAGGGGTAGCAACTCACTCGTTGAAGTCGAGCTCCTCGGGCCAGGGCGCCGTCATCAGATTCGCGCTGGGATGGCGCACGAAGGC
>JBJOHQ010000291.1:0-3429 GCA_046047595.1 Planctomycetota bacterium
GACGTCACGCAGCCCGGCAAAGGCACGCCGAAGCCGCGCGAGCGCTCGGCAGCTGCCGCGCCGAAGAGCGAAGGCAAGATCATTCCTGGCTCGGTGAACGTCTACACGTTCAACCCGAACGAGAACTTCATCCCCGTCGATCCTTCGTCGACGTCGATCGCGCAAGTGCTCGCTGACATGGGCCCCGACGCCATCGAGTGGTACCAACACGTGCAGACGCTTTCGAATCCGTGGTTCGAAGGCCGCGTGCCAGGCAGCGACGGCATCGAGCGCGCCGCGGAATACTGCGAATTCTGGATGGCGAAGGCAGGTCTTGAGCCTGCGTTCGCTTCGGGCGCACAAGCAAACCCCGCTGATCCGTGGCGGCAACCGTTCGCGCTGCCGGGTCGCGATCGCAGCATCAAGTCGAGTTCGATTCTCATCGGCGGCACACAGGTCACTGGAACAACCAAGGCGATGAAGAACTCTGGCGGCGGCACGGCGGAACTTCCCGTGACGTTCGTCGGTTACGGCATCGAGAATGGCAAGGACGGCTACACGAACTTTGCGCCCGATGCGCGATTTGAAGGGCAAATCGTGCTCGTGATGCGCGGCGAGCCGCTCGACGCCGAGGGAAAGTCGCGTTGGGGCGGCGACAAGTTTACGAGTGCATCGAGCCTTGCCGCGAAGTTGGATGCGATTCGTCGTCGCGGCGCGAGCGGCATCGTCGTGATTGAACCGCCGGGTTACGCAGGAAAGAAGGCGGATCTCACCGCGATGAGTGCGGAAGCACTCGGCGGAATGATGGGCATTCCTTGCTTCTTCGCCGACGGCGCGGCGGCGGAAGCGCTCGTCAAAGCGTGCGACACCGAAGGGCGCGATCTCGCGGCGCTGCGCGCGATTTTCGACGAAGGCACGAAGGATGCGCCCGCGCTTCCGATCGCACTGAAGAGCGACGCGCCTGTCACGTTGAAGGTCGACATCGACACCGGCGAATTGATGACGCACAACGTTGGCGGCATCTTGACCGGCCGTGGCAATTTGAAGGACGAGTGGATTGTGATCGGCGCGCACTACGACCATGTCGGATACGGCATGTACGGTGCAGATCCAGCGAATCGCGGCAAAGTGCATCCAGGTGCCGACGACAACGCCAGCGGTACGTCGGGCCTGTTGGTGATGGCGAAGCGACTCGCGAAGGCGTACGCCGACGCGCCCGCGGATGCAAACTTGCGCAACGTGCTTTTCCTTGCATTTAGCGCAGAAGAAATGGGTCTGAACGGTTCGCGTGCCTACATCAAGAACGCGTCGGTTCCCGCGGACAAAGTCGACATCATGCTCAACATGGACATGATCGGCCGCATGCGTTCGAATGAACTCGTCGTTGGCGGCGTTGAGAGTGCGAAGGGCTTCTCGCAAGCACTTGAACCATTCTTCAAGAAGAGCGGCTTGACGATTTACGCCGATCCAAGTGGCCGCGGCCCAAGCGATCACTCGAGCTTCTTCGGTGCGGGCATTCCCGTCCTCTTCTTCTTTAGCGGCGTGCACGACATCTATCACAAGCCTGGCGACGTGGGCTACACCATCGATCCGCGCGGCGTTCCCGCGATTCTCGATCTCGCGCAGGAGATCGCGATGTGGCGTGCGTCGAGCGCGGAACGCTTGGAATATCAGGCGAATCCTGCACCGCAAGGTGGAGGACGAGAAGGTGGAGCACCGCGCGTTGCCGAAACTGCGCCTGGTGGCAGTGATCGCGGCTACGCGCCCGTGCGACTTGGCATTCAGCCAGGCATGACCGAAGACGGTGAGTCGGGCATTCTTGTCGAGAGCGTGAGCCCGAACACGAGTGCCGCCGACGCGGGCATCAAGCCTGGTGACATTCTGCTTTCGTGGGATGGTGTGTCGCTTGGTTCGACCGCCGACATGATGGTGAAATTGCGTGCATCGAAGCCAGGCGATGTGGCGAAGATGCGTGTCCTGCGCGATGGCAAGGAACTTGAGATCAATGTTGAACTCAAGGCGTCCACCGCGCCGCGTCGGCCGCAGAACGATTGACGCGCCACGACTGAAGACTGCATGGTTCAACGCATGAACAAACTTCATCGATCTCACCGCGCCGCGTCCCTTTGGGGCGCGGCGTTTTCTTTCGCGTTGATGGCACTCGCGGCGTGTTCGCGCGAGCCGTCGACGCCGATTGCCGCGGATCCTGTTGCGCCGGCACCTGTTTCACCAGCACCTGTTGCGCCGGCTTCGGCGACAGCGTCGACGACGCCGTCAACCGCGGATTCCACGCCCACGCCGCCCACCGATATGTACGGCACGTGTGAACCCGGCGAAGGCGGCAGCGGCAAGACCTACATGGGCCGCGAGATCGCGGAAGTGATGGGGCACTTCGGTGTCGGTTGGCTTGAGCGCCCTGAGCGTGAACGCGAGGAACGCACGGATTTACTCGTTGGCGCGATGAAGTTGAAGCCAACCGATGCGGTCGCCGACATCGGCGCAGGCAGCGGTTACTTCACGATGCGCATCGCGCCAATCGTTGAAGAAGGCGTGGTGTACGCAACCGACATTCAGAAGGAAATGCTCGACATCGTGACCGAGCGCGCGCTCGAAGAGGGTGCACACAACGTCATGCCGGTGCTCGGCGAAATCGATCATTGTGGACTCGAAGCGAACTCGGTGGATGTCGTGCTCTTTGTCGACGCCTATCACGAGTTCTCGCATCCGTGGGAGATGATGACGTCGATCGTGCGCGCATTGAAGCCCGGTGGACGCGTGTATCTCGTCGAGTACCGCCTTGAAGATCCGCTTGTTCCGATCAAGGAACGACACAAAATGAGCGAAGAACAAGCGCGACGCGAGATGGAAGCGGTGGGGCTGCGTTTCGTCGAGAACGTCGATGTTTTGCCGCAACAACACATCTTGGTGTTTGAGCGCGGGTGAGGTGTTTGTTGCGGTCGCCGCGTGACTCTCGCGGTCGCCGATGCGGCGGCGACCTTTGGCGTGGTCTACGTCAGAGCAAGCGAAAGCGACGCGAGTCGCGAGCGCTCAAACACGAGCGCGGAGCGAAGCGAAGCGCGAGCGGGTGACATCCAACGTCGCGTGATGTTTCGTGTGGCATCACCTCTGGTGATGGCGACGCGTGGCAGTCAGGTGAGATTTAGCAAAGCTCAATCAGGTGCGTTGTGCGTGCTTGCAAGTTACGCCACTACCCTTCTGCTGCGCAGAACGGTAGTGCCACACGAAACGGCGAACGACGCCCGAATCAACGGCTTAGGCTTCGCTGCGCTCCGCCTTCGACAACGTCCAACAGCTTCGGCGCTCAAATCACGGCTTCGTAATGCGATGACCGCAATTCTTGCACGTTGAGAGTGCGGAGTCTGCCCAGAACTCTTCCATCGCGCGCGCGAAGTGATGCACGATGTCTTTGCAATCAAAGACCTTGTCGTA
>JBJOHQ010000292.1:0-4420 GCA_046047595.1 Planctomycetota bacterium
TCCACGCCGCGACATCTTCTGCATCAGCTAGACCCGAGACTCTCTTGCACGACGCCAACGCCAACTCACATGCTCTCTTCGGACGATCACCCGCCATCATCGGGATGGTGCATCTCCGCGCACTGCCTGGTTCGCCACAGTCGCAACTGACGCCGCGCGAGATTGCGCGATTGGCGGTTGAAGAAGCGAAGACTCTTGCAGCGGCGGGCTTCGACGCAATCCTCCTTGAGAACATGCACGACGCGCCGTATCTCGCGCGTCACGTTGGCCCCGAGACCATCGCTGCGTTCTCGCGCGCGGCGTGTGAAGTGCGCGCTGTGGTGTCGGTTCCACTTGGCGTGCAAGTGCTTGCAGGTGCGAACGACGCGGCCCTCGCGATCGCGATCGCAGCGGAATTACAGTTCATTCGTGCGGAAGGTTTCGTCTTCGCTTCGATTGCCGACGAAGGCCTTCTCTCCGAAGCTTCGGCGGGACCACTGCTTCGCCTGCGTCGCGCGCTCGGCGCCGATCGCGGCGCATCGCGCATCGCGATTCTCGCGGACATCAAGAAGAAGCACAGTGCGCATGCAATCACGGCAGATACGACGCTTGCCGATCACGCACATGGCGCGGAGTTTTTCGGCGCCGATGGCGTGATCGTGACCGGCGCTGCCACGGGTTGCGCGACGCCGATTTCTGATCTTTCCGCCGCGCGCAGTGCGTGCCACTTGCCTGTCATCGCCGGCAGCGGCACCAACGCGACCAACGTGCGCGACGTGCTCGCGGTCGCGCACGCAGCGATCGTCGGGAGTGATCTCAAGAAGGATGGCGTCTGGTCGAATGAACTCGATCCCGCGCGCATCGATCGATTTGTGCGCGTCGCGAAAGGGTGAATCTCGAATGTTCGGTGCGCGCGTTTTGACGCGCGAAAGTGAGCGTTTCCTCCTGTGAAGATCTATCTCAACGGCTCCATCGTCGACGAACGCGACGCGCACATCAGCGTGTTCGATCGCGGTTTTCTCTTCGGCGACGGCGTCTACGAACTCGTTCGTTACTTCGATGGTTTTGGCGTAGGTGAAGACGCACATGCACAGCGCCTCGCACGCAGTTTGGAACTCGCGAAGATCCGCGGCTTCAACGCGATGCAACTTGGCGCGATCGCGCGTGCAACGATCGCCGCGAACGCGCTTACCGACGCCATCGTCTATCTCCAAGTCACGCGTGGCGCGGGCACGATGCGCTCACACGTTCCGAATGAACCGCTCAAACCAACCGTCGTCGCGATCGCAACGCCCGGCGAACCACTCGCGTCGCTTGTCGCACCTTCACAAGTCTCCGCCGTCACCGCCGAAGACCTTCGCTGGAAACTCTGCGAAATCAAGACGATTTCGTTGATGGGGAACATCCTGCATCTTCTCGATGCGGACTCCCACGGAGCCAACGAAGCGATTCTTCATCGCGACGGATTCGTCGGCGAAGGCGCATATTCCAACATGGCGATCGTGTCGCGCGGCGTGCTTGTGACGACGCCGATCGCTGAAGATCCTCCGATCTTGCATGGCACCGCGCGCGCAGATTTGCTCGCTGCCGCGCGGGCCCTCGACATTCCGTTCGAAGTTCGACGCATTCGCCTCGATGAACTCGCGACTGCCGATGAACTCATGATCACGTCGAGTCGCCGCTTCGTGAGTGCCGTCGTCAAACTCAACGGCCGCGTTGTTGGAGATGGCCAATGTGGTCGAACGACACGCAAACTCTTTGAATCGATGCGCGATCAAATCGCGCGCGACATGCAACGCACCGCAACTTCACAGCGCTAACTGCGCGCAGAGACACCGAGAATTTCCATGCAAAAGCCGCATCAACCGCCTGTGCTCGCGATTCAAGTTGGAAACACCCGCATCAAACTTGCGGTCTTTCGCGACAGCGATCCAGAAGATGTCGCGTTCGTCGCGAAGGACGACGTCGCAGGCGCGCTGGAGAAAGCGGCCGCGATGTACGAGTCGATCGGCGCCGACGCGGAGGCTTCTGTCGTTGTTGCAAGCGTGCATCCGAAGACGTCCACCGCGCTCACCGGCGCGTTGCGCGATCAACTCGCATGCGAGGTCTATGAAGTTCCGACCGACATGCCTGTCCCCATCGGACTTTGCCTCGCTCCCGGCGCAAAGCCCGGTGTCGATCGATTGCTCAACGCTGCGGCCGCGTGGGACAAATTGCGGCAAGCATGCGTGATCGTGGATGCGGGAACATGCATCACCGTCGACTTCGTTGATGGCGAAGGCGTTTTTCACGGCGGCGCGATCGCGCCTGGACTTCGCATGCAATTGAAAGCGCTGCACGAGCACACCGCAGCGCTTCCGTCGATCGAGTTTGATGGCGCGTTTGACCCGCCGACCGGTACGGCGTGGGGCGCCGACACACGCGAAGCGATGCTGCGCGGCGTCTATCACGGCGCGCGCGGGCTCGTTTGGCGTCTCGTTGAGAAGTACGCCGAGGAGTACGGAGCGTTTCCGATTGTCATCGCAACTGGCGGTGACAGCGCGAGCTTGTTCGCGGATGACGAACTCGTGACCCAGATCGTGCCCGACCTCGTGCTGCGCGGCATGGCGATCGCGGCTCGACACGCGCTCGAGCCTGACGCGAATGATCTTGGCTCGCGCGGCGCGGGCGATCTCCGTGGCGGGTTCTCGCTCCTGCCCTCACAAACTGAACCGAAGCCAACGGGGCGAATGTCGATGCGCGAAGACGCGGCGATGGGCGGGCATGAGATGCATGATGAACATGGCCACGAGCATGATCACGAGCATGATCACGGGCACAATCACGGCTCTTGCGGCGATGGCTGCGGTTGCGAGCATGATCCCGAGCATGATCATGGGCACGATCACTCGCATCGGGACGCCGACGACAACGATGAAAATGGGTGAGAGCGCGCCTCGCGCAGCGTGCGAACGACTCACGTTTTCGCACGATTCCGAACATCTCAAGAAGAAACCCTGTTCGGAAGATCTCACTTCTTCAACGCGACTTGAGCGATTTCCTCGCGTTTTCACTTCAAAGCGCCGATCTCACACGACATGACCGGAGTCCGTCCGGACAACATCACTGCTCCTCAGGGGGCCCCACCGCTTGCCACTCCACCGCTTGAGGTGGCTTGCTATCGCGCGACGCCTCACGGCGCGGGCGCCGTTGCGACCATCGAAATCATCGGTGATGTCTCTGCGTGTCTCACGGCGCTCTGTGGCCGCGACGTTGAAGTCGGCGGACTTCGCTTGCGCAAGTTCGAACGAATTGACGAAGGCCTGGTCGCGCGCCTCGCGCCAGAACGCGCCCAACTCATGCCGCACGGCGGAACGCGCATTGTCGAACGCCTCGCGGAGTGGCTCGCTGCGCATGGCGCGCACTGGATCGATGATCCGCTCGCCGCGCGCGCGGAGCTCGACCCACTCGAAATTTTCCCCGAAGCCGAAGATCGCGTCGAAGCACTCGCGCTCGCCACGATGGCGCGTGCTGCGAGTCCGCTCGCGGTTTCGATTCTTCTTGCACAGCGCGAGCGTTGGGCCGCACACGCGAACAACCCGCTCACCGCCGAAGATCACGCGCGATCCGCGCGACTCATGCGGCTTGTCGACCCCGCGCGCGTCGCGCTTGTCGGTCGACCAAACGCAGGCAAGAGCACGTTGTCGAACGCGCTTCTTGGCCGCGAAGCGTCCATCGTGAGCCCCGAAGAAGGGACGACACGCGATGCGGTCAGCGCGCGCATCGACCTCGGCGGCCTCGTCGTCGAATGGTTCGATTTGCCGGGTCTTCGCACGAGTTCCGACGAAGTTGAGATGGCTGCGATCGACCTCGCTCGCGGGTTACTTGCCGATGCCGACTTTGTCATCGCGCTCGCGGCACCGGGCATCGCGTGGCCTGAACTTGATCGCACGCCCGATCTCCGCGTGTTTGCGCAGGTCGATCGTCTGAACGACGCGCGCGACCACGCAGCGAGCGCGACAACTCAACACGATGCGAAACAACATGAGGCCGATCTCGCGGTCAGCGCAAAGACTGGCGAAGGGCTTGACGCTCTTCGCGCTGCGATCCGTGATCGGCTTGTCTCGAAGGACGATCGTGCGAACACGCGACCGTGGATCTTCGATCCACGGCTTCTCAAGATGTGACGCGCGAGTCCGACGCGTACGCGTCGGGATCAAAACTTCGGGATCAAACTTCGGAATCAAACTTCGGGATCACAGCCCCATGATCGAATAGCCGCTGTCGACGTAGAGCACTTGCCCAGTCGTACCGCGCGAAAGATCCGACAAGAGGAACGCCGCCGCATCGCCCACTTCAGGTGCCACGATGTTGCGCGGCAACGGCGCGACCTGCGGAATGCGGTCGAGAATCGAATCGAAGCCGCCGACGGCCGACGCAGAAAGCGTCTTGATTGGCCCTG
>JBJOHQ010000293.1:0-4242 GCA_046047595.1 Planctomycetota bacterium
AGCCGCGCCCTGATTGGCAACTCTATGACCTCGCGAGCGATCCCCAAGAGACGCGCGATGTCTCTGCTTCACATCCGTTGGTCGTCGCACGGCTCGCAGCAGTCGCAGCGCGCGAATACACCCCAAGTGCGCGCTATCCGCTCGGTGATCTCGATCGAACTGCGCAGTGATGCAGTGAACGCCGCGATGACGCGCCGCAGTAACGCGCTGTTCACTCAGCGCCAGTGTTCCGCGACCCACGGCGTCTTGTGGACATGACGCGTGATCTTCCTCGTGATGCCTTCAATGGCATCCGGTGGATTTGGATGCCCGTGGAAGACCACGATGCGGCAATCCTGCGGAATCTTCGGCGGAATCCACCAGTTCATCGGGAACTTCGCCATGCAGCCGTACTTGAAACTCACGCACCATTCCTTCGGCCAATACGACAACTTGCCAGCGTTGAAGAGTTCGCGCGAGATGTACTCTTGTTCGTTGCGAACCTCGCGTCGAATCGCTGCGTGTTCCTGCATGAACTTTGCGAGGAGTTCGGGGTGCGCACCCGCGTTGAAGCGATAGACCGATGAATTCCCCGTCGGTCGCCACGGACGAGCCCAGTCCTTGATGATCAAAAACTCACCGGGATGTGAGAAGAGGCAGTCGATGCTGCCCACGATCACGATGTCGATGTCAAGGAAAAGTGTTGGCCCTTCGAGATCGAAGAGTGGGCGACGAAACGTCGAGATTTTCCGCCAACCGCGCTCAGGACCCCCTGGATCATCGAAGTCCGGAAGCGGCCGCGCATCGATACCCGCGTCAAGCCCATTGGCATCATCGGTCATGCACACGAAGCGGTACGGAATAGAGATGTTGCGCCGAACCATGTTGGCCAAGCGATTCACGTATTCGGGCCCGTACTTGGTGCCCCACTTCATGCAGATGATGTTCGCCATCGGACGCGCACTGTAGCGACGACCGCACATCGTCGCCGCGTTATCCGTGGCTCGCGATCGCGAGTGCAAGCGCGCGCGGATCGTGCTCCGCCGCGAGAACTTCGCTCGCTTTCGCAGCGTTCGCCATGTAGAGATCCCATCGACCGAGTATGCGTGCGACCGCCGCGCGAAGTGCTTCAGGCGTGCGATCGCGAATCGAAATTCCCGCGTCAAACCGTTCAACGACATCGCCTGCCCAGGTACCGCTCGTCGCGACTACTGGCGCTCCGTGTAAGAGCGCGTCGAGCACAACACCGCTCACACCATCTGCAAACTTTGCGCGTTCATAGGGCGCAAGAACAAGCGCGCCTTCGAATCGCTGCGCGTATTCATCACGATCGGGCGCCTTTGGATCAGCGACGAGTCCGCGATAGTTCGCGGCAAGAAGTCGTGCAACCACGGCATCTTCACGCGCGCCATGTCGATCGCGACCGCTTTTTCCCACATGTTTCGGCGAAACCTGCACCAAGAGCGGCGGTTCGGCGAGCAGATTTTCCGATGACGAAACGCCTTCCGCCGCTGCAAGGCGCGCATCGCGCGCGAGCAACTCGGCAAGACCCGCAATGACATCAAGCCCCTTATTGATGCGCGCCGCGCCAGCCATCAACAGATGCTTGAACGGCGCCTCGAGTCGAGCACTTGCCGCGCGCGTTGCTGGATAGGCGATCTGCGCAACGTGATCACAATTCGCCTCAAGCAGCGATGCGCGTACGCCCTGCGTCGGCACGAGAAAGAGAGACTCTGCTCGCACGCGCGAAGCGACTGCGAGTGCGAATCGATCTCTCGACTTCACAAGCGGCCAGTGGACGAACATCGAGAGCGCCCCAAGTTTTGAGCGCGAAAGAAACGCTCCGCGATCAGCGGCAACCGCGTGGAGCGCCGTCGCAGTGAGTACGAGCGTTCGCCTCCGAGCTTGCAGCGACGCATGAATGGCTCGAAGTTCAGCGAGTGGCCCCGTTGGAAGCGCGACGGCAACCACCGGAACTGCACTTCCGAGTGACGGGAGAAACGAGGCAGCGCGCGGGGCTGCAACCACTTCAATCGCGCGGAAAATCCCATCAGATCGCGAAGCCAACGCACGAATGAACTCTGCGTAGTGGCCACTTGGGCCCGCAAGATTCGGCTCGATGACACGCAGCGTCGGCAGTTCGCTGCTTGAACCTTCGGCAATGGTTTGTTCGTTGCGTCCTTGCGACACGCGTGAGAGGATACATTGGCCGACCCGTGACGATCCGCCGAACGCCCGATGATTTTCGTGTCGATGAAGTGCACACATCGGCGTTCCTCGCGTCGATCGCACCACAACGCGACGCCTCGCGACCGTTCGTTGCCTATCGACTTGAGAAGCGTGGCATTGCGACCCCCGACGCGATCGGATTTGTCGCGCGCGCTTTGCGGGTCGGCCGCGAATGCGTTGCTGCCGCTGGTTTGAAGGATCGACACGCAGTGACAACACAGTTGATCACCGTCGATGGTGCCGCGTTGCGCGGCGTTCCACCGCGAGAACTCAGCGAGCGACTTGGCGAGGGTGATCCGCACGCCGACGACGGCGGATCGTCGTGGCGGATCGAAGGACTCGGTTTCGTCCCGCGTGCGGCGGACAGCACGATGATCGAGCGAAATCGCTTCACCATTGTCGTGCGAGGTCTCGACAAGCGGCAGGCCGATGAGATGGCGCGTCGAGCGTCCATGCTCATCGATCGACCCGGCACGCCGCTCCACATCGTCAACTACTTCGGCGATCAACGCTTCGGAAGTGCCCGGCACGGCCAAGGATTTGCCGCACGCGCGCTTATCAAAGGCGATTTTGAAAGCGCACTTCGACTCGCGATTGGCACGCCTGCCCGCAAGGATTCTGGGCCGGTTCGCACGATGTCACGCGCACTCGCGAACCACTGGGGCGACTGGACGACGGTGCTCGCGAAACTCCCGCGCATGCCCGAGCGCGGCGCGATTGAAGTGCTCGCTCGCGGCGGTTCATTCATGGACGCGTTCTGTGCATTGCCGCGTTTTACGCAGGAAATCTGCGTTGAGGCGTATCAATCACATCTCTGGAATGCGATCGTTCGCGAACTCGCCGATGCGCTTGCCGACTCCACCGTCCAACGCGCGTTTGAAGCCGAAGATCTCTTCGGACCGTTGGTCTTTCCGCGCGCTGCAGCGCTGACGCCTGCGTTCCGCGCGCTTCCGATTCCCATGCCTTCACCGCGCGCGGAAATGCCAGAGTGTCTCGCTGAAATCGCCGCTGGTGTTCTCTCGGACGAAGAGATCACGCTCGGCGAACTTCGCATTCCTGGCCTCCAACGCCCATACTTTGGCGGCGGCGATCGACCGTTCGTTATCGAAGCGCGCAACTTTGAGCTCTCGCATCCCGTGCGTGATGAATTCGCGGGTCATAGCCCCGCAAACATCGCCTTGACCGTGCAGTTTGATCTTCCGCGCGGCGCATATGCGACGGTCGTGCTGCGAGCTCTTGGACAGTAGAAGCCCTTCGCGGCTGAGTGCGGTTGCGAGCGCGCCGCTGCTGACACATGCCGAGATGCTGCTCAATCAAAGCCAAAAGCGCGGCCAGCGAGAGGCCAAACCGAACGCGACTCCGCTACCTTGCGCGCGTGTTCCAGCGATCTACCAACCTCATTCGCATCACCGCATGTTGTGCGACATCGTGTGCCGCACTGAGTCTCGCCGCCTGCGGTTCGACCGTTTCGATGTATGGCACTGCCGACGAAGTTTGGAGTGACACGATCGACGTACTCCGCATGCAAGGCGCGATGCCCGCAGAGATTCAGCCCGGCCTCGAGCGCCCACGACTTGATCGCGCAGCGGGCGAGATCGATCTCCCCTACGCCGAGAGTGTGTACTACGGAGAGGGCGCGGCGTTTCTTCAGGTCGACGTCTCCGACCCGCTTGCCATGCGCAAGCGCTCGATTCGCATGTGGGTCGACTATCCCGTGGGCATGAAGGTCGTGCGCTATGGACGCGCGATCAATGATGAAACAACAGCAGTTTTCAAAGCGACATTTGAGAATAATCTCGACACGCTTCTTCGAGAGCGCGAAGCCGCGGTATCCGCGACCACCAATGAACCCGCGCCATCACTCGCGCCGCCTGCCCCGACAACAGCGCCAACAACGGCACCGACAGCACCCCCCGCAATTCCCGCTCGTTCTTCGGAGAAACCACAACCATGACCGCGCGCATCCTGCTTCTTGGCTCCGGTGAACTTGGCAAAGAGTTCGCGATCAGCGCGAAGCGTCTTGGTTGTCGCGTG
>JBJOHQ010000294.1:0-4698 GCA_046047595.1 Planctomycetota bacterium
TCCTTCAGCACCTTGCCCGACGCCGCGCGGAGCGACAGCGTTGCGGGAAGCGTGAGCCCTGAGAGTGCGCGCAGTGGATGCGTACCTGGCAGAATCAGCGGAACAAGCGCAGGATGCACATGATCTGTGACCGTGTGCCCGAGCGCGCGCGCGAACTCGTAACCCGCGCCGTCGGAACCTGACTTTGGTAGCGCCTTGCCGCCTGTCGCGAGCACGACGCGACGTGCGCGAACTATGCCCCGATCACCACGGACGACGAAGCCGCCGTCTGCGTCGCGTTCGATCGCCGTCACGCGATTCGGATGCTGAATCTCCACGCCCGCGTCGCGCGCGGCTTGAAGCAAGGCATTGAGAATCGTGCGGGCGTCGTCGGTTGTCGGAAAGAGTTTGCCCGTGTCTTCGCGCTTCAGTTCGACGCCATAGGCTTCGAAAAACTTGACTGTCTCCGCAACGACGTAGCGCCGCAGCACGTTCTTGATCGCGTTGGGTGAACTTCCCGCGTACGCCTTTTCATCGACGGCGTGGTGCGTGACGTTGCATCGCCCACCACCTGCGACGAGGATCTTTGCGCCAAGCGTTTTCGCGCCGTCGAGCGCGAGCACGCGTGCGCCTGCGCGACCTGCGTGGATCGCTGCGAATAAACCCGCAGCACCGGCGCCGACCACAAGTACGTCGACCTCACGCACGTCGACCTGCATCTGGTCGCCGCGCGATGAGTCTGCGTGCGCATGATCGCTTGCACTCGATTGCTCACCCGCAGCACTCACCGTTTCGTTGGCTCCGTGCTGGCGGTGGACGTGCTGGCGGTAGAAGTACTCGTGGTTGCAGTGCTCGTAGCAGAAGTGTTCGCGGTAGAAGTGTCTGCTTCCGTCGGCGTGAGTTTCACCGAGCCTTGCACGTTCTGCGCTTTCTCCGCTGCGAAGTCGACTCCGATTTCTGCGCCTTCGGGTCCTTCCGCGAAGAAGCGCACAAAGACGGAGCCGCGCGACGGGATTCCCGACTCAAGTCGCACGATCGACGGCGTCTCTTCGTCGGGCGTGAACTCGCGATCAAATCGACGCGCGGCTGTACCTGAGGCGAGGATGCGCGTCCCTTCGGGCGCATGCAGCGTGACGACATCGGGGAGGCCCGACTTCGTGGAGGCCGCGCGTGCAGTGCGGGTTGGAATCAGCGCATCGTTCTTGAGTTCGACGGTGACCTCGTAGAGCCCGTCCCGCAGTTTGCGCACGCGTGGCGATCCGAGCGAAACGCGCGGCATTTCTTGTGCGTGGAAGATGGTGAACGCGGCATTGCGGTGACACTCTTCTTCTAGCATCCACGACGGTGGAATGCGCGACGACCACTTGTTGCTCCCACCGACGAGCACCTTGCCGTGCGTTGGGTGATCGACCTCGGTGAACGGTGTTCGAGTTTGATCGAAGAGCAGTCGTTCACGCCATCGCTCCATCGCCTCGCGGTCGGGTGAGCCGCCGTTCTGCGAAATCCGCTTCTCCGTCCAGAGTTCGTTCGTGAAACTCACGATCCCCAAACTTTCGGAAAGCCAATTCACAAATCCGCCGCGCACGGGGTAGAGGTCAGAGTGAATGACCATCGAGCGATAGCCAGGCAGCATTTCCGCACCGACATTCGCGATGGTGTCGTAGACCGCGCGATCGGCGGCATACGCGCTTTCACGATTCGGCGCACCAGGACCACGCAAAATCATGCCGCCCGTGTTGTGGTAAGCCTGTCCTGCCGCGATGTTTGGCTTCGTCAGAATGAAGCGGCCAACAGCTTCGGTCTCGGGATACGAGAATGGCCAGTCGCCCGCGCCGCCTTGCACGTGATCGGGATGCCAATCGGCGGGGAAGTTGCGATTCATGTCGTAACCGCCGGGGCCATCTTCGTTGACTTCACCGTCGCCGTCGTTGTCGATTCCCTCCATGCCAGTCATCGACCAATCACCGCGGCGAATCGTGCCATCGGCGCGCGGTTCAGGCGAGACTGCCTCCATGACGTTCGGATCGAGTTCGCTGCGTCGATGCGTGCCATTGGGATCGCGTCGCCACATCATGCCGATCGATCCGTCGCCGTCGAGATCGTCGGGGCCGTCTTCGTCGAGCGCACCATCACGGTCATCGTCCGTTGGCTTCATGCCGGTACGCGACGAGTGAGGCGAGTTCTGCTGATCGAACCAATTCTGCCGACCATCGGGATTCACGCAGGGCACGAAGTAAAACGCGGAGCGATCGACGAGCTCGGTGATTGCAGGGATCTTGCCGTAGTTCTCAACGAGATACCACACGGTGTAGAGCACGGTTTCGCTCGCCTGAATCTCGTTGCCGTGGATGTTGCCATCGATGTACATCGCGGGCTTGTCGGTGTCGGCGCCAGTCTTCGGGTTGTTCAAGATGAGCGCGAAGACGGGCAGGCCGCCGGAACTCTTCCCGAGATCGACGTAGGTGAGGAGCTCGGGATGTGCTGCAGTGAGCGCCTTCGATTCCGCGACGAGTTCGCCTACATCGCGGTAGTGATCGAAGCGCAGTGCGGAAGTTGCTTCGGTACGGTCTTGCGCGAGCGCGGCGCTTGGCGCGGCCGCTACCACGCACGCAACGAGCGCTGGAAACAGGCAACGACCTTGGTGCGCGAGTTGAGAAATAGCGTGTTGGAACGAACTCATGGCGTCACCTCCTTCGAGGCGGAAACAGGTGAGTTTGAAGTGGTCTTTGTTGAGGTCACACTTGAGAGAGACTTCCCGTTGGCGGATCCACTCGTCGGGCCTGCCTCGCGCACGATGTCATCGAAGAACGCACCGCGAACGGTGAGCGACAACTTTCCATCCGGTGGCATGCGAACCGTCCACTCGAAGTCGCGTGCTTCATGAGCTGCCAGTCGATCGATCTTCTCAACCGCGCGACCGGAAAGTACATCGTTCGGCGCGACACCGACGCGCACCACGATCGGTGGCACAACGCCCGTGATGCGGCCCATCTCGGTTGTGGTTGGGAAGTCGCCACGATTGGTGACGCGAAGCCCGATTCGTGCGAGTCCGCCGCCGAGGTCGGTCATTGAGATCTCGCTGACATCGATCTCAGGCAATTTGTCGGCGAGCGTCTTGAGGAACGGCGCAGATTTCTTCGCGAGCACTTCGGCTTGCGCAGCCGTTGGCGACTCACGCAAGAAAGGCATGAATCCACCGACTTCAACTGCGCCAAACTTCGGATGTTGATTTGGTGTCCACTCAACGAAGCCAGGACTTTCATAGAGGCGATAGCAGAGGTCGATCCATGCTTGCTGCTCATCGTCGCCGGTCGCGATGGTTGCCGGCGCGGGCGAACCGTCGGGAATTGCCGGCACATCGGGACGGGTCCAGCCATTGGCGGCAACCGCCGCGATACCGCGGTGATTCGCAAGCCAGAGCACAAGCGAGCCGGCGAGGTCAGCGTTGTTCGACTTCTCAAGTTTCGTGGTCTCTCGCCACGCCTTCGAGAGTTCGCGATAGAGCGCATGGTCGGCCTCGAGGTAGACCATCGGAGTACGGTTCGTAGAGTCCTTGTCTTTCGCATCGGGGAACGACGCGAGCGTGTCGTGTCGGCCGAAAATCAAGGCACTCACAATCGCCGGGTGATCGCGCACAAACTTCGCGATGGCGATGGTCTCAGGCTCGCTCAATGGAAACGGCCCCGCATCGAGTTCAAACTCTGGCCAACGATGCGGGAAGTTTCGATCGAGATCGACGCCTGTTGCGGGATCTTCACCGACGAGGCCGTCGCCATCGATATCGCGACCTTCGATGAGCAGTTGATGCGTGGCGACTTCACTCTTGTCGCGATTCGCGCCCCGCACGATGCGTGGGTTCGCCGCGTCGACAACGTGCGTTGCGCTGGTGCCTGGTGGCGCAACGCGGCGCATGAAGGTGATCACGCCGTCGCCGTTGAAGTCTTCCGGCGAATCCTCATCGATCTTCCCATCGCGATCGTGATCGATGCGACGCGTGTTGGTCGCGCGCGGAAGCCCAGTTTGCAGCGCCATGGTGCGCGCGTCCGGATTCGCGCAGAGGATGACATGCACACGAACGTCATCAAGCATGTTGGGATGCTCGCGAACGAGTTGCATCGCGGCGGTGAACGCCTGTTCGGGTGAACCGAGATTGACGGCATCCATGCCGCCGATCAACAGCACTTCCGGTCGCTTGCGGCTGAAATCGGGATCGCCCAAAGTCACGACTTGGATCGGAAGGCCATCGCGCGACACGCCGATTTGACTCACGGTGCTTCGCGTCGGAGCTGCATTCGCAAGCGCGATGATGCGATCCTGCAATTGCTCTGACGAAAGAAAGTTGCGCGGCGCAAGCGGGCCGGATGGCGGCGCGGTTTCGCTTGGAGTCGTCGCAGCGGCGGCAGGCGGAGCGTCGCTTGCGGTTGGCGGATCGCCGACAGGGCGCGCAGCAGCTGCAGTAGTGATGCTGCACGCGATGGAAGTCGGCAGCAGCGTCGTCAGCAGCGTCGTCAGCAGCGAGGCGGCAGCGATCGCGGGTTGAGAACGCGTGCGGCCAATCGACCGACGAGATGACTCATCCTGCACGGATGTGGGCGCGAAAGAACACGCGTGAGAATGCAAGCAAGATTTGACAAGCATGGCGCGAAGGATACACGCCTTCTTCTCTCTTCCCGTGTTTCTGGCACTTCTTCCGCGCGACTTCGAAAAAGGAATTTTTCT
>JBJOHQ010000295.1:0-10672 GCA_046047595.1 Planctomycetota bacterium
TGCTCGGTTGGGAGTTTCCCCCGTTTATCACGGGCGGTCTTGGCACGGCTTGTTACGGACTGACGAAGGCCCTCGACCGCCAAGGGGTTGAAGTCTCGTTCGTATTGCCTAAGTCTGTCCCCGCAGAGAGCGCGTCACATGTGCGACTCGTGAGTCCGGGTGCGATCATTGAACGGGTCCGCGAGAGCGCAGCACCGGCCGCACCCGCGTCGACGCAGCCAGCCGTACCACCTGCGACACAGGCTGTTTCCGCAACGAACCGCACTGGCCCGAGTAATCCCGCCGCTTCCGCAAGCGCGGGCACGGGCACGAGCGCGAGCACAGGCGCTCTGTCTGCGGCCATGTCGGCGAGCGAGCGCGAGTCTTGGAGTCGCATCGTCGAAGAATTTACGTCGACGCGATTCATCGAACTACCCGCTGAAGCTGGGCGTTTCTCGTCCGTCTACGAATCGCATGGTGAGTCGCATGGCGAGTTGAGCGGCGTTGCAACAGCAAATCGAATCGCCGAGAGTGTGCGCATGATGCGCGACGCTGGATGGAGTATCGAGCGCATTCGCACGCTTGCAAAGGCTGGCGCATTCCCAGAATTGACGCGCGATCCGGTTGATCATGCAATCGCGACAGTGCTTCCGGAAACCGCGCATAGACCGAAGGAATCCGTGACTGCTCGCGGCGCGGATGCCGCGGACTATTCGGGCGATCTTCTCGGAATGGCCGATCGCTACGCGCG
The DNA here is from genome assembly GCA_046047595.1 of Planctomycetota bacterium. GTDB lineage: Bacteria > Planctomycetota > Phycisphaerae > Phycisphaerales > SM1A02 > QWPT01. The sequence goes on from JBJOHQ010000295.1 coordinate 731, forward strand.
ATTCGTCGTTGATGCGACGCGCGGTCTCGATTTCGACGTGATCCATGCGCACGACTGGTTGACGTATCCCGCGGGGCTCGCGCTTCAGAAACTGACGGGAAAACCGCTGCTTGTGCACGTCCACTCGACGGAGTTTGATCGCTCGGGCGAGCATCCGCATCAGCAGATTTACAACATCGAACGACGCGGCATGCACGGCGCGACGCGCGCGATTGCAGTGAGCATGCTCACCAAAAACGTCTGCGTGAATCGCTATGGCGTGAGCCCTGCAAAGATCGACGTCGTCTACAACGGCGTCGACTTGAACCCCGGCGTCGCGGGCGTGCAACCGATCCATTCGAAGGACAAGATCGTCCTCTACTTCGGTCGCATCACGATGCAGAAAGGCCCGGAGTACTTCATTCAAGCCGCAAAGAAGGTGCTTGACTACATGGACAACGTGAAGTTCGTTGTGGCAGGCTCCGGCGATCAGGCGCAACGCATGATCGAGATGGCTGCATCGATGGGCATCGGAAACAAGGTGCTTTTCACTGGATTCCTCCGCGGTCGCGATATCGCGCGCGTATTCGCGATGGCGGACCTCTACGTGATGCCCAGCGTGAGCGAACCGTTTGGAATCGCTCCGCTCGAAGCGATGAGTCACAACGTTCCCGTGCTCATTTCGAAGTCTTCTGGCGTGAGCGAAGTCTTAATGCACGCGCTGAAAGTCGACTTCTGGGACATCGAAGATATGGCTGACAAGATCATCGCGGTCTTGCGACACCCACCGCTTTCGCGACAACTCGTCGAACACGGCGCGTTTGAGATCCGCGGTATCAACTGGGACGGCGCCGCGACGCGCACGATCCGCTGCTACGACCGCGCGCTCGCGGCCGTTGGCGTGCGGCCGACGTACTGACTGGGACACTCAGTGGTTTGAGAGAAGTGCAGGCACGACACCTCGCGCTCGCGGTGTCGACATGGGCGACCTTTATCGACTCAGCCCCACTTTCGATCGGTGTTTCCGACCCCGATTTGCGACCCCAATCTGCGACCCCGATTTGCGAGGCTCGCGTGGATTCACGCGTTTCTTGCGGCCGCGGCGAGAGCGGGCGGATCTATACTCTCCCCTTCCACTATGGCGCTGTTTTTCAAGTCGAAAAAGTCCGCTCCCGCTCCCGCACCTAGCCAGCCGGCGTCGCCCGCAGGTCGCGCCGTTGCGCCAACTGATCCCGCGCTCGAAGCGCGGACCATTGCGATCGGAACCGACTTTCTGACCCGCGCGCGCAGCGCGAAGACGAACGTCCTCGCCGTCTGGTCGGAAGGCCTGATGGATTGGGCAATGCAAGATGAGGCCTTCAAGGTCCAAATCTTCCGATTCGTCGACTGCTTCCCAACGCTGAAAGACAACGACGCGGTCTACGACCACCTCACCGACTACCTCGCGCAACCTGGCGTCACGCCGCCGCCCTTCGTCGCCACGGCATTGAAGGCGGGCGTCCTCATGAAGGGCGTTGTCACGAAGACGATGTCGTCGCAAATCACGTCGATGGCGTCGAAGTTCATCTGTGGCACCGATGCTGCGTCGTCACTTCCGAGCCTCAAGAAGATTTGGGATTCGGGTCTCTGCTTCTCCGTCGATCTTCTTGGCGAAGCATGTGTGAGCGATGAGGAGGCCGAAGCGTATCGCCGCAAGTATCTCGATCTCATCGAGAATCTTCCTTCGACGGTCACCGCATGGGGCGCGAATCCGCGCCTTGAGAATGATCACCTTGGGCCGATTCCGCGCACGAACGTCTCGATCAAAATCAGCTCGCTTTCCGCGCGCGTCGATCCAATCGACACGGAAGGATCGATCCGCGGCCTGCTCGACGCGCTCGGCCCAATTCTCGAAACAGCGAAGCGCAAAGGCGTTTTCGTCAACTTTGACATGGAGCAGTTCGCGCTCAAGGATTTGACGCTCGAACTCTTCATGCGCGCCTGCGAGAAGCACGATTTCCACGCTGGTTTGGCGATGCAGGCGTACTTGCGCTCGGGCGACGATGACGCGCGCCGCATCATCGAGTGGTCGAAGCGCACTGGCCGCCAAGTCACGGTGCGTCTCGTGAAAGGCGCGTACTGGGATTACGAAACGATCAACGCGGAACAACAAGGTTGGCCGGTTCCAGTGTGGAGCCGCAAGGTTGATACCGACGCGAGCTTCGAGCGCATGGCCGCAGCGTTTGTCGCGTCGACTCCGGCGACGAAGGGCGAAGGCGGCGTGAAACTCGCGCTCGGAAGTCACAACGCGCGCTCGATCGCAGCAACGCTTGCTGCACTCGAGAAGCGCGGACTCCCGAAGTCGGCGCTCGAATTGCAAATGCTCTACGGCATGGGCGATCAACTGAAGAGCGCAGCGATCGACCTTGATCTTCGCTTGCGCGAGTATTGCCCCGTCGGCGAATTGATTCCGGGCATGGCGTATCTCGTGCGCCGTCTGCTTGAAAACAGTTCGAATGAATCGTGGCTCAAAGCAGGCTTCAAGGACAACGCATCCGCCGAGAAACTGCTCGCGAGTCCGCATCGCGCGTTTGATTCAGACCCAGGCGTTGAGCGAATCGCGCAAGGCCCTGAGCGTCACGCGTTGAGTGCAGCGCCCGCTGGCATTTCGAACGGTCGCCCGTTCTTCACCGAGCCGATGCGCAACTTTGCCGAATCGTCGGCGCGCTCGAACTTCGCTGCTGCAATCACACGATCCAACGTCGCAAACGTCGCAAATTCCGGCACCGCCGACGATGCGAAGCGCGCGGTTGCCGCTGCGCATGCGGCGTTCCCCGCGTGGTCAGAGAGTCCGTACACAACACGCGCAGCCGTACTTGTCGCAGCCGCTGCCGAAATGCGCACGCGCCGCGATGAACTCTCCGCGATCATCGTGAAAGAGTCGGGCAAAGTCTGGCGTGAAGCGGACGCCGATGTCTGCGAAGCGATTGATTTCTGCGAGTACTACGCGCGTGAAGGCGCGAAGCTCTTCGCAGCGGAGCGACTCGGCAAATTCGTCGGCGAACTCGACGAACAGTGGTATCAACCTCGCGGCGTTGCTGCGGTCATCGCTCCGTGGAACTTCCCACTCGCGATTTGCTGCGGCATGACTGTGGCCGCGCTCGTGACAGGCAACACCGTCGTCGTGAAGCCTGCGGAACAAACGCCGTCGATCGCGCGCACCATGTGCGAAATTCTCTGGCGAGCAGGTACACCGAAGGACGTGTTGCATTTCATCGCGGGCCCTGGCGAAACCGTTGGCGCGACACTTGTGCGCGATCCGCGCGTGGCGATCATCGCATTCACAGGCTCGAAGGCCGTTGGTCTTGACATCGTGCAAGCAGCCGGCGTCGTCGCGCCGGGACAAGAGTTCGTCAAGAAGGTCGTCTGCGAAATGGGCGGCAAAAACGCCGTCATCATCGACACGTCTGCTGATCTTGATGAAGCGGTGCTCGGCGTTCGACAGAGCGCGTTTGGTTTCTGCGGACAGAAGTGCTCCGCAGCAAGCCGCGCGATTGTTGTTGGCAGCGCGTATGAACCGTTCCTGCATCGACTCGTGGGCGCAACGAAGGCGCTTGTCGTTGGCGATCCTACGAATTCAGGCACCGACATCGGCCCCGTCATCGACGAAGAAGCTGCTCGCAAGATTCGTTCCTACATCGAAATCGGGAAGACCGAAGGCAAGCATGAACTCACGCTCGACGTGCCCGCAGGCCTCGAGGCGAAAGTTGGTAAGCCATACGTTGGTCCGTCGATTTTCAGCGGCATCAAGCCCGACGCTCGTCTTGCGCGCGAGGAGATCTTCGGACCAGTGCTCGCCGTGATGTACGCGAAGGACTTCGACGAAGCGCTCACCATCGCAAACACGCCGGAGTACAAGTTGACGGGCGGCGTCTACAGCCGCAAGCCCGCGCACTTGGCTCGCGCACGCCGCGAGTTCCGCGTCGGAAATCTCTACCTCAATCGCGGCATCACGGGTGCACTCGTTGGACGTCAGCCCTTCGGCGGCTTCGGCATGTCGGGTATCGGCTCGAAGGCCGGCGGACGCGACTACCTGTTGCAGTTCGTCGAACCGCGCGCCGTTTGCGAGAACACCATGCGCCGAGGATTTGCGCCTGGCCTCGAGTGAGACGTGCGAGTGGCGTGCGAGTGACGTGCGAGCGACGTGCGTGTGGCGTCCGAGATGCGCGCGAGGTCCACGACCGTCGGACGCGCGAGTAGAGCGAGAGAAACGCGTGTTCGGCGCGTGCGATGCTTCTCTTGCGCACTCTGCGCCACTCCACCTCGCGTGAGCGTTTGTCCTTTCGAACTCCTTCGAAAGATTTTGTAGAAAATCATTCGACGATTTTTCGCTGCGGTATTTTTGCCATGAAATGTGGGTTGCCACCAAACGCGGGTTAGAACCGCGTGCATGCAGCGCATTCTTAGTTTTGCTCTCCGCGGGATCGACGCCCTCCCTGTCGAAATCGAAGCCGACGAAGTTCAGTCGGATGGCGGTGCCACGGCCAGTGGTCCCGACGAACGCTCCTCAACGCCCGGAATCTCCGTCATCGGACTTCCCGACGCGTCGGTGCGTGAGTCGACCCATCGCGTCCGCGCGGCTCTTCGCAATCTCGACCTTCCAACTCCACGAGGTCGATGCACGATCAACCTTGCCCCCGCGGATCTCCGCAAAGAGGGGCCGGTGTACGACCTGCCGATTGCCATTGCACTGCTTCGCATGCTTGGTGTCATTGGCGAGCGCGCCGATCCGTTGCTCGCGAAGTTTGGCCTCGCAGGCGAACTCGCGCTCGATGGCGCCCTACGACCGATTCGTGGAGCCACAAGTTTCGCGGCCTTCGCGCGCGCGCACGGGTTGAGAGGCGTCATCGTTCCGCTTGAGAATGCGCCCGAAGCCGCCGCAGTTGAGGGACTGGAGGTCTATGGAGTGGGCGATCTCGGCGAGGCACTTGGGTTCGTGAACGGGCTCTACGACCTTCCTCGCGAGAAGCCGCCGATCGAATGCCCGCCGCCATTCGGTGCCGCGCTCGACTTCGCCGAAGTGCGCGGTCAAGAGGCAGCGAAACGCGCGCTCGCGCTTGCGGCTGCGGGCGGACACAACGTGCTCTTGATTGGCCCCGCGGGCAGCGGCAAGACCATGATGGCGCGCGCACTGCCGGCAATTCTGCCACCGCTCTCGCCAGATGAAGCGCTCGAAGTCACGCGCATTTACTCTTCAGTTGGCGCCGTGCCGCGCGGCTCTGGACTGATTCGCGAGCGGCCATTTCGCGCACCACATCACACGGCGAGTTCGGCGGCGATCGTCGGTGGCGGCTCGGTACCGCGTCCTGGCGAAGTGAGTCTCGCACACCACGGCGTACTCTTCCTTGACGAACTTCCCGAGTATCCGCGCGTGGCGCTTGAGTCGCTTCGTGAGCCGCTCGAAGATGGCTTTGTCACGATCGCTCGCGCGCAGGGCACGTTGAAGTTTCCTGCACGCACGATGCTGGTCGCCGCGATGAATCCATCACACGCTGGTGGATTTGCCGCGAGCCTCTCCGAGCGCCGCGCACAGGAGAAGTACATCGGTCGACTGTCGGGTCCGCTTCTTGATCGCATCGATCTTCACGTCGAAGTTCGCGCAGTGCCGTTCGCGAGTCTTCAATCCGCACGCACCGGAGCGTCTACGACGGAACTTCGAACGAAAGTGCTCGAAGCACGCGGCCGCATGGAAGTTCGTCAAGGACGCGATCGACCAAATGCACGCCTCGGGGGGCGCGAACTCGACCGCCATTGTGTTCTCGAAGGGCCCGCACAACGCCTTCTCGAGGGCGCGATGCGCGACTTAGGACTTTCGGCACGCGCATACGATCGCATCAGACGCGTCGCGCGCACTATTGCCGATATCGATGCATGTGAACGTGTGAGCGAATCACACGTCGCAGAAGCGATTCACTATCGCGTCCTTGATCGGATGAAGGGTGCGCAGGCGACCACAGCTCTCGCTGCAGGAGGCGCCTACGCGTGAGGCGCACTTCCGCCCCAACTCCTGTTGCGCGAGTTGTTGCATGGACTCTTACACGAGTTGTTGCACGAGTTGTTGCACGAGTCGTTGCACGAGTTGTCGCATCGATTCTCGCGCAAAGTTCCGCGCGAGTTGTCCTGCGAGTCATTGCGCAAGTCGTCGCGCGAGTCGTCGCGCGAGTTGTCGCGCGGGCAGTCACCTGGGTCAGCGGCATAGTTGTAGGATCGATCCTCTGGAACACCATCGTTCGCCATGGCCGTACGCGCGGCAACGCAATGACTCACGATCAAAGCACCACCGGCGCCGATCGCAGCGAACTTCGTCTGACATCGAAGTTTTGCGGAAACGCGCGTTCATGCACCGCTGCGAGACGCGCGGCGCACACGCTTGAAGCCATTGGGAAGACCGTCGTCGTACTCCCAGATGGTCACATCGAGCGTGCGTCGTCCCCAACGCATCGCCGCTTCGTGCGTCGGAAAGAGTACATCGAGCCGGTTGCCCTTGATCGCTCCGCCCGTGTCGAGCACCGGGACCACCGCGCCCCCGTCGTACCCTGGAACGCTTACCAAAGAACCAAGCGGCAGTACTTTCGGATCGGCCGCGACGAGGCATCCTCCGTTCACTTGAACCGAGTAGCCGCTTGCGGTGATTCCATCCGCACTCGCCCCGCAACTTCGGTCATCTGGGCTGTAGGCGGTCACGACCATGCGCACTGTCCGCACCGCGCGAACGGGCCGCGCGTCAAACGAGCGAAGCGCACCAATCGGCCATGCGTCGCCTTCGCTTTCGTACGCGGGGACTTCATGGACGAGTGGACTTCCCCGCATCGCGAAGGCCCGCGCATTTTCCCCTGTGCTCGCCGCGAATGTCGTGCCCCGATGCTCGATCAATTCTTCCACGAACGCAATGCACCTGTGAACAACCGTGTGATACTCGATGGGCTGCCGCGTCAACTGCGAAGCGTGAGCGCCACGTGTGATCTCGTAACCGATCGGAGTACTCGTACTGAGGATGTCTGGCGCTGCAACAGTTCGACGCGTTTGCCGTTCCGAAGCAGCGGTGTCAGAGTCCGTCGCTCCTACAGCCTTCGGCAGGCGCGCTTCAAGATTGTTGTTGTGCTCGCGTTCGCGCGTGGGTTCTTGTGTGGGTTCTTGCGTGGGTGCTCGCGTGAGTTCTTGTTCCACCGAACTCTCGGCCACGCGTCCTGTTGCGACCCCAAGTCCCACAAGGATCGCCGCCACAAACACGCCGACAGCGCCAACACGCAACGATGCATGCGTTCCCTTGCGTGGGACGAACGATGTCGAAGGGTGAGGCTTGCTTGGACGCATGCGCGATCAGACCGACTGAGACTTCCACGAAAGCGTGCGCGGATTGATTTCGATCACACGATGCGCGATCGTTTGACACTTCGACCCAAACGGCGGGAGCGAAGCCTACGACCATACGCACGCATCCCCGCCGCGTTGCCAAGGGTGATTGGGAGCGGAGCGTATCCCGACGACGCAGGCTGTCACGTTCTGATTCCGAGATTGCGTGAGAACGGCGTCAGGAAGACAACGTCTCGAGCTGATTCCGCAGAAAGTGCGCTGATTCGATTCGTGTCGCCATGGCTTTCCATGCCCCATCGAGCTTCTCGGGATGCTAGTTTGACGGGCTGTGGAGTGGACCCCGATCCAAATCGCGCTCACAGCGCTCATCGGTCTGACTGGTGGAACCCTCGGTGGTTTGCTTGGTCTCGGGGGTTCCGTTTTCATCATCCCCACGATCACGCTGCTCCTCGGACCGAATTACCACCTCTACCAATCCGCGGCACTGATCGCGAATGTGTTCGTGGCGAGTGCGGCCACCCGCAAACATCGAGGCCGAGGCACCATTCGTCGCGACGTCGTCCCCGTGATGGCCGCGACAGCGGCAGTGACCGCGCTCCTTGGCGTCCTCACCAGCAACGTCATCGAGGCGACGTGGCTCTACATCGTGTTTGGCACGTTTCTCTGTTACGCGTCCACATCGGAGATCGTTGGCCTGATTCGAAAGAAGGCCGACGCACCCGAGTTACCCGTTGGCGCAACTCGATGGCGTCTTGGGATCGCAGCTGGTGCCATCGGCGGGTTCCTCTCTGGTCTACTAGGAATCGGTGGCGGCGCGATCATGGTCCCGATCCTCCGGAAGTTCGGAAAGATCCCCCTACGCCAATCCGTCGCCTGCTCAGCCTGCGCGATGATCGCTGCCTGTTTGATCGGCGCCATTGCAAAGAACGCGAGCTTGGCAAGGCTTGAACAGGACGGCGCGACAACCGCGTCATTGTCTGACTCGCTCTGGCTTGCCGCGATCCTCTCCCCTTCCGCGATGGTTGGAGGAACGATCGGCGCTGCGTTGGTTTACCGAGTCCCAACGACTGTGGTCCGCAGCATTCTCTCGCTGCTTCTCGCCTATGTCGGGATTCGCATGGTGCTCACGGGATTGAGTTGAGGTCGCCGGGCCATCGGAGATGGCTCAGCGGTGGTTGTGCTTCAAAAGCACAGACGCGGTGTCAGAGCACCGCGTCTGCGAGAAACTTGATTGATCTCAAATCACGTCACCGTCAGTACGCGTGACTTAACGTCCAAAGCAGCCAACGGTTCCCTTCGGAACCCATTGACCCCAGACGGCAATGTTCTGTTGCTTCGAGTTGGTGTAGAGATTGAAGGGAATGAAGTGGACGCCAAGCGTGCCAGGCTGTGGACTGACTTTCAACTTCACGTGCGTGATGCTTCCCTCGCGCTCTGAGCTCAACAACTCGACTTTCGCTGCGCTCGACGAACTCGCGGCCGTGATGACGCGCTCCGACTCGGGGAGGTCAGAGATGTCGACCGTGAACTCATACGAGGCGCCTTCCTCGATCCGGCCAAAGGTGTGGCGATAGTCGGTCAACTTGAGCGCAGGCCGAGGGAGGCTTGACTCATGTCGGACGAAGACATCCACCAGCGGACAGTCGGCGCGATCGGTCTCGATGATCCAGTAGCGTGGCGCGATGCCTTCAGGGAAGTCGCGAGCAAAATCCCAGTCGACGAGGTACTGGCTGCGGGGTTCGTCCTTCTCTGCGTCGAATCCGACAAGATTTGGAGCCTTGCCACCGATCGAGCAGATGCGGAACGGTTGCTTATCGATTGATTCGACCACGATTCTGCCAGTCTGCGGTTGGCCTTTTACAGCGTTGAGGTACGCAGGGCTCACGCGAATCGGAAGCGAAACTTCGTTCACCAAACCGAGCGTGACAACTTCGGTGTAGCCGTCGATCAGGATCTTGATGTCGGCCCGCTTCGTTCCCGGCGCAGACTGCGCGGTCATTGCAGCCTTCAGGTCGATCGATCCGCCCACTGGGATCTTCTGTCCAGCAATATCGGTGATCGCCGTGCACTTGCAGCCTGGCTGCACCGTCAGGACCTCAAGTTCCTTTGTGCCCGTGTTGATGAGTTTGCAAACGCCTTCGGCCTGCTTTCCTGGCGCGATGATGCCGAAGTCGAGAACCGCGGGCTCGAGGCGCAGCGGCGGCAATCCATCGACAGGCTCCGACTCCGCGGCGGCAGAATCCTGGGATGCGGCGGAAGCAGCGGCGGGCTGTGATGCCGTCGGCGTTGCGCTCTGCGATTCGCCAGCGGCGGGATTTGCAGCGGTGTTCGCGGTGGGGTTGGCGGCAGAACTCGACGCCGTACCCTGTGAAGCCTGCGACAACGCAGAATCTTGGCGCTCACATCCAACGCTTGAGAAGAGGCAAACCGCGGCGGTCAACGCGCAGAGCAAGCCCTTGGTGTGATGAGTTCGGAGAAGTGCCGTAAATGGAAACATGGATGAAAATCGGACGGGATCGAGCATGAGATCCTTCATTCGTCGGTCTTGCGATTGCAGATTGCGCCCGGGCCAACCGGGTCAGAACGAGAAGTTTACCCGAGCCGAAAGTT
>JBJOHQ010000296.1:0-2627 GCA_046047595.1 Planctomycetota bacterium
CGATTCGTCGAGCGCCGTGGCGCAGATCTTGTCGCCGTGCAGCCGATGGCGTTTGCGCAAGCGGCACTCGGCGCGAAGGTGACGCTCGAAGGTATCGACGGAAAGCCCGTTGAATTCGAGATCCCCGCAGGAAGTCAGCACGGTGAAGTTGTTCTCATCGAACGCGCGGGGATGACGGAGCTTCAATCGAAAGATCGAGGCGACCTCCACGTGGTGCTTCAACTCGTCGTGCCAAAGAAACTCACTGATGAACAGCGCAAACTTCTCGCGGAGTACGCGCAGACCGAGAAGGTCGAGGTCCGTGCAGGCGAGTCGAGTTTCTGGAAGAAAATCAATCCCTTCGGCAATTGACGCTGAAGAAGTCGCGAGGCGTGTCATGACTGACGAAAATCTCAACGAAACCGATCTGACTGGCGATGCAGGCCTTGATGCTGGCCTTGATGCAGGTGACGACTTCACGCAAGTTGTCGAGAAGTTGATGGCTGAGCGCGATGAAGCGGTCGCTGCGAAACTGCGCGCACAAGCGGATTTTGCGAATTTCCAGCGGCGATCGATTGAAAACGAAGCGCGAGCTCGCACGGGCGGACTCGTGCAAATGACGCGCGCGCTCATGCCCGTTCTCGACCACTTCGATCTCGCGCTCGCGCAGGATCACTCGAAACTCACGGTCGAGCAGATGGCGAAGTCGATCGAGATGACGCGCACCGAATTGCAGAAAGCGCTCGAACAGAACGGCATCGCGCGGATCGATCCAACGCCAGGAACGCCGTTCGACCCGATGCAGCACGATGCCGTCATGCGCCAGCCCGCAGAAGGCATCGCGCCTGGTTGCGTCAGCATGCGCTTCCAAACTGGATGGCGTCTTGGCGAAAGCGTCTTGCGACCTGCGAAGGTTGCCGTCGCGCCTGATGCGTAAAGCGAGCGAGCGCGACCATGCCCACGTACGAATATGTTTGCCGTGCTTGCGGGCACGAATTCGAAGAATTCCAGTCGATCAAGGCTGATCCGATTGCGGTTTGCCCAAAGTGCCGCAAGAAGAAGGTCGAGCGCAAGATTGGCCTCGGCGGCGCTGTGATTTTCAAGGGCGGCGGTTTCTACGAGACCGACTACCGCAGTGAGAGTTACAAATCAGGCGAAGAAGCGGCAAAGAAGGCGAGCGAGCCTGCGAAGGAAGCGTCGAACGCGGGGAGTGACTCGCGCGGCGACGCGCAAACGAATGCGAAGTCTGATGCGAAGTCTGCGGCAGGCGGCGCGAAGCCTCGCGCAACGACCGATGGCGGTGCTGGCGCGAATCGCGGCGATTCGAGTGGGTCGGCCGAGGCGAAATCGAATACCGCGTCGAACACCGCGTCGAGCAGCGCGCCGAACAGCACGTCGAACACCGCAAGCGACGCGTCGGCAGCCGCGGCGGAAAAGAAGCGCATCGAAGATCGCGCCACGCACCACTCGCGCATTGGCCGCGGTATCGGCAATGTCGTGAAGAAGACTTCGGACGCATCGCGCGGGAAGAACCCGACAGCGGCCAAGGGCAATTCATCGGCGCGCGCTGCGAAACCCGCGAAGAAGTCCTCGCGAAAGTGATCAACTTCACAGAGCGCGCATGCTGCACGCGGCGGAAAATCTGCGCCGCCCGCGTACACTGCCGCCGTGTCACTTCGATTCAAGAGCCGCATTCTCGACCATCTCGCACACAGGAACTACCTTCCGATGTACATGAACGAGGTGGCGCGGCAGTTGCGCGTCGCTGAAGAGGACGAAGCGGAGTTCACCGACACCGTGCGCGAACTCGCCGAGGTAGGTCTCCTCGACATCGGAAACGACGACAAACTGCGACTCCCGCGCATGCCGGAAGAAGTCGAAGGCGTCATCAAGTTGACGCCGCGCGGCATTGGGTTTTTGAAGACCGCAATCGACTACCGCGAGGGCGACCTTTTCATTCCCGAAGGTGAAACGAAAGACGCGGTGAGCGGCGATCGCGTGCGCGTGCGTGTCGTGCGTCGCGGTGATCGTTGGAATCGCGGATTCGGCTCGACGCCAACGGGCGCGCGCGATGATCTCTTCGGCCGTGTGATCGAAGTCCTTGAGCGCGGCCAGTCGCGTTTTGCAGGCGAACTTGTGCAACGAGGACGCGAGTGGATCGTCGAACCAGATGGCCGCGCGATTCGCGAACCAATCGTCGTACGTGATCCTGGCGCGAAGAACGCGAAGGCGGGCGACAAGGTTGTCGTCGACATCATTTTGTGGCCCGAAGGTGGCGCGCTCGCGGAAGGCGTCATCGTCGAAGTGCTCGGCGAAGCGGGACGCCCTGATGTTGAAACGCAAGCGACGATCGCAACCTATCTCATCCGCGAAGTGTTTCCACCTGAAGCGCTCGAACAAGCGCGCGCAGCCGCGGCTCAGTTCGCGCTTGCCACGCGCGAAGCTGAAACGCGGGCAGCGGATGTAACTGGCGCAACCCAACGCACGTCATCCGCCGCGCCCTATTCCGCGTGGGGTGATCGCGAAGATCTGACCAACGAGTTCATCTTTACGATCGATCCGCCGGACGCGAAAGACTTCGACGACGCGATCTCGATCAAACAAGATCCGATCACGGGCAATTTCGAACTCGGCGTCCACATCGCCGA
>JBJOHQ010000297.1:0-5657 GCA_046047595.1 Planctomycetota bacterium
TTCTCGAGTTCTGCACGCCTGGCTATCTCGGAACGCAAGGCGATTTCCGCCGGCGTTTCGCAGCACCAATCGAGCGACACAAAGATCGCCGCCAAGCCGATCGACTCAAGAATCTCGTGCGGCCGTTTGTGTTGCGCCGCTTGAAGACCGATCCAACCGTCATCAGCGATCTTCCGCCACTCGTCGAGTCGCGGCAGAACGTGCCGCTCACCGCTGAGCAAGCGCAACTCTACGATTCGGTTGTCAACGACATGCTCAACCGCGTCGACAACGCGGACGGCATGAAGCGCCGCGGCCTCGTGCTTTCGGCGCTGGTCAAACTGAAGCAAGTGTGCAATCACCCAGCGCACTTCTTGCGACAGGGTGCCGACGACGACGAGGTACCACTGCCGAAACTCGCGCCTGGCGAGCGACTCTCTGCGCGCTCTGGCAAGGCCATGCGCTTGATGGAAATGCTCGAAGAAGTGGTTGCAACCGGCGACCGCGCGCTCGTCTTCACGCAGTACCGTCAGATGGGTCACCTGCTCGTTGCGATGATTCGACAAGAACTCGACAGCGAAGCGCAGTTCCTGCACGGCGGCACGCCGCAAGCGAAGCGCGAAGCACTCATTGAGCGCTTCCAATCGAACGATCCCACGTGCCCGATCTTCGTGCTTTCGCTCAAGGCTGGTGGCGTTGGTCTCAACCTCACGGCCGCGAATCACGTCTTCCACTTCGATCGCTGGTGGAATCCGGCGGTTGAGAATCAGGCGACGGACCGCGCGTTCCGTATCGGACAGCACCGCACCGTGCATGTTCACAAGATGATTTCGGAAGGCACGCTCGAAGAGCGCATCGATCAAATGATCGAACAGAAGACCGAGCTTGCGCAGCAGATCATCGGCTCGGGTGAATCGTGGCTGACCGAACTTTCGACCGGACAACTCCGCGACCTGCTCACGCTCCGCCGCGACACGCTTGAGGAGGACGCATGAGCGAGGGCGAAATGACGGATCCTGAAATGACGGATCCAACCTTGCCAGAGCCCACGCCGAATTTGGGTGGCACTCCAGCGGGCGCGCCTTCTGCACCGCCTGTCGCGGGCTCGCAATTTGCGCGGAGTTCGTCGTTCAATTCGTCTTTCAATTCGTCGTTCAATTCTGGCTCAGGCATGCGCCAGATGCGCCGTCCCGACACGCCGCGACGATTGAAGAACGGCATTCGACTGCGTCGCAAGGAAGGCATCGAACTTCTCGCGTGGCCCGCGGACATGTGGTCGCAGCTTTTGCTCGATGGCGTGAGCGAAGCAGTCAAGACCGAAGGTCTCGACTACGCGCGCGCGGGACAAACCGCGACGTTGCAGATCACGCAAACCGGCATCGAAGCGAGCGTGCAGGGCCGCGCGCCGCGCCCATACACCGTGCGCATCACGCCTGAACAACTCACGGCGCACGATTGGGATCGCGTTGTCGCGATCATGGCGCGCGAAGCGGTGTACTCGGCGAAACTTCTCGCGGGTGAAATGCCGCCGCTTGTTGAACAGCCGTTTGTGTCGATCGGAAAGCAACTCGTCCCGACGAATGTTGCGAGCGTGGCGCGCACGTGCACTTGCGACTTGCCTGCGCCTTGCAAGCACGTGGCGTGCGTGGCGTCGCTCGTACTTGAGCGACTCGCGGGCGACCCGCTACTGGCGTTCACGCTGCGCGGCCTCGATGGCCAGCGACTCCTCGAGCGTTTGCAAGAAGCGCGTGCAATTGCAACGCGCGGCGTGGCACGTGCGCACTCGACACCGCCCGCAGCGGACGCGGCGCCTGAACCGATGCCACTCGAACGCTCGCTCGAGAGTTTCTGGCGACCAGGCCGAGAGATCAACGAGATGCCGAGCGAAACCGAGCCGTTCGCGCCGCATGCACTGTTGCGACGACTCGGACAATCGCCGCTGCAAGGGAAGTTCCCGCTCGTTGGTTTGCTCGCATCGATTTACGACTCGATTGCCGAGAACGGCCGCAAGTTGCGCGACGAAGTTGCGCATCGCGAGGATGCAGAAGAGCGCACAGAAACCGACGAGTAACGTGCGGCAAGGCGGGCGGCTCCCTCTGGCGCGATCCACGCCAAAGCGAGCGAGTTGCGAAGCAGGTCGCGAGCGCTCAAACACGAGCGTGGAACGAAGTGCAGCGCGAGCGGATGGTGTCATCTGAAGCGCGACGTTTCGTGTGGCATCACCTCTGGTGATGGCGATGCGTGGCTCATGCGTCGGATGCAACGATCGTTGTTTGGCGCGTGGAGCGTGCTCGCGCGTCAAATCCACTACCTCCTGCTTCGCAGGGGGGTAGTGCCACACGATACGATCGGCGACGCCGGCGTCGACTGCTCAGGCTTCGCTCTGCTCCGCCTTCGGCAACGCCCGCTCAAACAATCAACTCCTCATAGTCCGCCATCGACGCGCGCACCACTTGCCACGCGTGCGTCACGCTGTACGTCGAACGAATCGCAACGCGATTCTCTTCGCCGGGCATCGTCTTGTACGTCGCGAAGTAGTGCACAAGTCGATCGATGAGCGCCTTCGGCAAGTCTTCCAAATCACTCGCGCGTCCGTACACCGGATCACTCGCCAACACCGCGATGATCTTGTCGTCCGCTTCGCCGCCGTCGATCATCTCGATGCCGCCGACAACGCGCGCATCGAGAATCACCTCGTTGCGATTGATCGGTCGCTCGGTGAGCACGCAGATATCGAGCGGGTCGCCGTCGCCACGCGTCGAAGTTGGCGACAACGCCGCAACGCGCGTGCCGCAGTACGTGCGCGGCACGAATCCGTACAACGCAGGCGGCACGGAACTCGATCGCTGTGGCCGATCGACGCGCAGATAGCCCGAGTGCTTATCGATCTCGTACTTCACGACGTCAAACGGCGTGATTTCGATGAACGCATGCACCACATCTGGTGGCTTCGGACCAACGGGCAACCCGTGCCACGGATGCGGCCGTGATGTCGAGAACTGAATCGGAACCTTGGCCATGTGCACATTCTCCACAAGCTGCGCGATGCGGGCTTGCGAGATTACTTCTTCGGGAGTTTCTTCATCAATTCTTCGACAGCCTTTGCGAGTTGCGCATCGAACTCACGCGACTCATCTTCGGGCGTTTGAACGACGACGAAGTCGGGCATCGCGCCGTTCTCTTCCATGTCGGTGCCATCGGGCAAATACCAACCGCGGAACGGCATGCGCACCGTGGTTCCATCGACGAGGCTTTCAGAGCCCGTTGAAATCACGCCACCCGCAGTTTGTTGACCGACAAGTGGACCGCGGCCAAGCGTCTTGAATGCGTGCGAGGTGATCTCGGCGTTTGAGAAACTCTTCTCGTTGCAAAGCATCGCCATCGGCAGCGTGTAGCGTTGGATGAAGAGTCGATCTTGCGGGTAACTCGTCTTGCGCGAAAGATCACCTTCGCGCGGAATCGCGTAGGCGTGCGGCCGCACATCGATCGAAGAGAGCAAGCGATCGGCGGTGAAGCCACCACCGTTGTTGCGCACGTCGACGAGAAGCGCATCGCGGCCCGCAGCAGCGGCGTAGAGATCGCGCTCGAATCGATCGAGCGACGCTTGATCCATCGACTGAATATGGAGATAGCCGATGCGGCCACCCGAAAGCTCATGCACCTTGCGTGCGTTTTCGAGGACTTCGTCGCGATAGCGAAGCGCGCGTTCTTCCATCGAACCCATCGGAACGATGATCGCGGCGAGTTCGGTGATCGCGGGCGCAGCGGGTGCTGCTGGCGTCGCTGGCGCGGCAACTTCCGCAACTTCAACCGCTGGAGCAGCGTCTGCTGCCTTCGTTTCTTCCGCTGGTTTTGCGGCTTCCTCAACCTTTGCAACTTGTGGTCGCGTGAACGTCACGAAGACTTCTTGCCCGATCTTGCCAGCGAGCATCGTTTCGAGCGGCTTCGTCGCATCAACCTTCTCAAAATCAATCGCGGTGATCGTGTCGCCAACTTCGATGCGCGGATTCGCAAGCGCTGCGGGCGAATCAGGAAGGACATCGACCACGCGTCGACCGCCTTCTGCTTCCACCGTCGCAACGCCAAGCCGACCTTGCGCACGACGGCTTGGCGCCGCGCCGAGGCCGCTCCCCGATTCCGCCGAACGCACGCCAAGGTGCGACGCATCGAGGTGCCCGATGAACATGTTGGCGATGAAATCAAACTCATCAGCCGTGCGCGCGCGCGATGCAAGATCGCGGTAACGCTCGGTGAGTGCCGGCCAGTCAAGGCCCTTCTCCGCAGGGCTCTTGTAGAACTTCTCGCCCATGATGCGCGAGATTTCTTCGAGCTTCTGCGCGTTGCGCTTGGCGAGTTCGATTTCGCTCGTGGCCGAGATATCGAACGTCTTCGCGTCGCCTGTGAGGCCGATTGTTTGCGCGCCGCCAGGGCCGAGCGCGACGATGCGATCGCCCGCGAAGTTCAACCCGACGATTGCAGCGCCGGGCGCGATCTTCTTCTGCTCACTGCCGTCCCACTTCACGCTGAAGATGCCGCGATCTTTGCCTTCAGTGCCGACGAAGACGATGCGCTCGCCGGTGGGAAGAATTTCGAGATTCACTTCGTTGCCCGGAAGCGACGTCACGCGACGCATGCGGAGATACGCGTCATCGAGTTCGAGTCCTTCGAAAGGGTCTTTCGCGGGCTTTGTTTCTGGCGCTGCGTCTGCGGCAGGCGCAGGAGTTTGTGCCGCGTCGGCAACCTTCGTTTCGGTCGACGTTGTGTCGTTTGGCTTTGGCTCTTGAGACGCGGGTGTTGGTTCGGCCGTTGCCGCGGTTGTTGCAGGCGCGGGCTTGTTTTCAGCTTTGGCTTCAGTTTTCGCTTCAGTTTTGGCCTCAGTCTTCACTTCGAGCGGCTTGCGCTTCTTCTGCGCTTCCGCCGCATCTTTGAAGTACTGCTCAAGATCACGCGCCGAGTAGCCTTCAAGATCGCGATCGAGCATCACGACCCAGACGTCAAACTCTTCGTTCGTGCGCTCACTCGTGAAGGCGAGCATGCGATTGTCGGCCGAGAATCGCGGATTTCCGTCGTTGTCTGGATGTCGCGTGACGTTGACCGCGGGCTTCGAGCCATCGGCCGCGAGGATCCAAATATCCTTGTTGAAATCTTGGTCGTGCTCGGCGAGCGCGATGAGCGTGCCATCGGGCGAGAAAACCACTTCGGTCTCGTCATCCCAACCGGGATGAATCGTCTTCACTTCACCCGTCGCGAGATCGAGGCGCGTGAGATCCGCAAGATCACGCATGAAGAAGAGCGTCTTGCCATCGGGTGATGCGACAGGGCGACGATCGTTGTGCGGGCCAGCGACAAGTGGTGTCACATCGAATCGCACCGCATCAGCCCAACGGCCGCTATCGAGCTTCGGATCTTTCTTCTCTGCTGGCTTCTCAGTCTTACTCTCTGCGGGCTTCGCCACTTCAGGCTTCGTCTCGGGTTTTGTCTCGGGTTTTGTCTCGGGCTGCGCCGCTTCAGGTGCTGTTGCGGGCTTCGCTGCTTCAGGTTTCGTCTCAGGCTTCGCCACTTCAGGCTTCTTCAACTTGCCGCGCTCGCGCGCCTCGCTGCGCGTTTCGGCGACCTTCGCTGCAAAGAGCGAATCGCCCGAACCTTCCGCGCCATCGTCCATGTCGCTCGCAAAGTAG
>JBJOHQ010000298.1:0-13180 GCA_046047595.1 Planctomycetota bacterium
AGCAAGTTGCGAAGCAGGTTGCGAGCGCTCCACTACATGCCTTATCTCAGCCCCCTCGGATTCACTCCGAGGGGAGCTGGCCAGAGCGAGCAAGTTGCGAAGCAGGTTGCGAGCGCTCAAAAAACGTTGCGAGCGCTCAAGTTACGACTCATCTCGGCCGCCGCGATTCACTCGCGGCGAGTCCGGCCAGAGCGAGGGCGCGGCAAGAGCCGCGCTCGAGCGCTCAAACACCGATTACGACACGCGCGAGCCAGCCTTCACAGGCTTCTGCACGGTAAGGACGACGACATCGCGCTCATCTGCGCCAGGTTTCTCACCCGGTTTCGCCGCAGGCTTGTCAGCCGCGTCGCCCGCTGTCGCCGCGACTTCCGCGAGTGGCTTCAAATCGCTCGCCGCGAGAATCATCCCTTGGCTCACTTCGCCGCGCAGTTGTCGCGGCTCGAGATTCGCCACGATGATGACTTGCTTACCGACGAGAGACGCAGGGTCGTACCACGCGCGAATGCCCGCACAGACCTGTCGGCCTTCGGGTGTACCGTCGTCGAGACGGATCTTGAGCAACTTGTCGGCGTTTGGATGCGGCTCAGCTGCGAGCACGGTGGCAACGCGCAGGTCGAGTTTCGCAAAATCGTCGAACTTGATGTTCGGAAGGGCGGGGGTCGCAGCGGTGGCCTCGGTCGACATCGTGTGCTCGTCTCGTCGCAGGAAATCGTTCGATCAGTGATTCAAAATCTCAAGAGCGCATGCAAGGGCGCCTGCAAAGCGCATGGTGTTCGTCGCGGGTGTGTCAACAGGGTTGAGCGGCGTCAGGCGTTCGCGCAACTTGTGTGCATCCCGCTGCGGGAAGCCGCGTTCAACCGTTGGCTTCTGCGTCTTCCTCAGCAATGGCGGCGTCTTCATCGGCCTCGAGCCGCGACGGCTTGAAGTCGTAGCGCTTCGCGAGCGCGTCGTAACTGAAGAGCTCCATCGGATTGATTCCGACTTCTGGATCCATCACCACGCCAACCGATTGCGGGTTCGCCGCGATCGTTTCGAAGACTTCCTTCGTCAACGGCGCAAGTTCGGAAACCTGCATGACAACGAGCGAAAGGCGATCCGGTGCCGCAACAACAAACGTGCGGTCTGCAACAGGAACCTTCGAGAGATCTTCCGTGAATGGCAACTTCGCGGCCTTCGTCACGAGCGAACGAATCGCATCGGGATCGGCGCCGAGGCCCGGGATCTGGCCGGGAACGCGGAAGCCGTACTGAAGGAATTGCGGATTGGCTTCGCGAATGTCCTTGGCAAACTCGACTTGCGAGCCGAATCGCGTTGCAACCGCGGTGAGGCCTTCATCAATCGCTTGCTTCAGGATCGCGTCTTGGTTCTTCTCGAGCCACTCGAAGCGCGCGAGCGAGGCGACGTTCGCAACGACGGCATCGCGCACGTCAGCGAGTGCGGCAGCAGCGCGTGATGGTTCGGCCGCAATGAGACGCACGAACACGATGTCGCCTTCCGCCGACTTGAACGGCGGACTGGCGATGTTCATCTGGAACGGCGTGGTTTGGTTCGGGTTGGAGAGTTCCTTCGCGCCTTGGAGAAGCGCTGAGAGCGTCACCGGTTGACCGAAGCGGTCGGTCGAAAGGAAGCCGAGCTGCAGCTTGGTGTCGAGGTCTCCGGCGACGAGCCATTCTTCGCCGCTCGAGGCGTAGCTCGGTGCTGCGATCGAGAACTCCGTTGCGATCGATTGAGCGAGTTGGTCGAGCGCAGGCATCTGCGTCGTCCAATCGGCGGGGAGGACGAAGTACGTTCCATCGCGCTTGAGCGAGCGCTGGGCGAGCGCGAGTTGATCGGTTGTGAACTTGGAAACCGCCTCAAGTTGTGTTTGGGCGAGTTCTTCCATGGTCTTCGAACGGACCGTTGCTTCGTACGTCGCAAATGTTGCGGTGCCGTCAGCGGGCGCGCCGTATTTCGCCGGGTTCTGCGCGAATCGCTTCTTGAGCGCGAGTGTCGAGAGTTCGGGTGAGTTCGCGACTGTTGCGTCAATCGACGCCTTCGGAATACGCAGCCATTCGATCTTGAAGCGATCAGGAACGCGGTAGCCAAAGTTGTCGCGACCAACAGCGTCGGCGGTCGGAGCGGCCTTGTCAGCGAACTTCGCGAAGTGCGCTTGGAGCGCGGCGTCGTCGTTCGCTGCAACCTCAATGGAGGTTGACTTTCGCGCGTCGATGATCGTGATGTTGCCGCTCAATCCGAGGGACGCGAGCGCAATCGAGTTCTCAAAGCGACGGTCGCTGATGCGGTCGACATTCGAAGCGAGATTGAGCAAGCGGCTCACGCCTTGCAACTTCGAAAGCGCGCCAAGCACCAATTCACGGCTCGCCCGCGACTCGCGGACGAGGATGGAGAGCATTTGGTCTGGCGTTGTCCCTTGCGTATTGGGATTTGTCTTCGCGGCTTCCGCGCGCTGGGCAGCAATCGCAGAAACGAGCGCCTCGCCGTCGCCAAGATCGCCAACGAGCCCCGACAACTTCGCTTCATGCGCGAGAAGCCACCAGTGGGCGGGCTCGCGATCAGCGCCGATTTGCGCGATCAAACGATTCCCCACGAGTTCGACGACGCGAATCTCTTGTCGGGCGTTCTCGAGGTCCGCGCCGGTGATCGTCTTTCCACCTGAGTAGGTAGCCCAGACTGCTCCAGAAACCGCGCTCTGCTGAGCGCAACTCTGAATCGCGGTTGGCATGAGGAAGGTGATCAGGAGGAGCGTGCCACCGACCACGAGGATCCACTGGTTGTACTGGCGAAGAAACTTGAGCATGGGAGATGGAAAGGTATCGGAAAGAGATCGAGGAAAGTTCGATGAAGGTGTCGAGCCCCGGAAAGGAAATCGGGATTCCGAAACACGCACTCGAAAAGAAGCGAGGCCGGAGCATGCGCTCCGGCCTCGGAAATACTCGTTGCGAAACCGGTGGGGATGCGGGCTGCCGGGGGGCGGCCATTCTCAACGCGGCTTAGGGATCGTTTAGCGATAGAACTCGACGATCAAGTTGGTGTTGACGTCGAAGGGGATCTGGTCCGAGGTTGGATTCGAAACGCACTTCGCCGAGAGTTCGGCTGGGTTGACTGCGATCCAACCTGGAACTTGGTGGCCTGGGATCGATTCCATCTGCTCGCGGCAGAGCTTCTGCGCCTTGTCCTTGACGGTGACAACGTCACCGACGGAGAGCGAGAACGAAGGACGGTCGACCTTCTCGCCGTTGACCTTCACGTGGCCGTGCACGACGAGCTGACGCGCGCCCCAGATGGTGCGCGAGAAGCCCGCGCGACGGAGCACGTTGTCGAGACGGAGCTCGAGAAGCTGGAGGAGCACTTCGCCGGTGTTGCCTTGGCGACGGCCTGCTTCAACGAGGTAACGGCGGAACTGACGCTCCAACACGTTGTAGTGGAAACGAACCTTCTGCTTCTCATCCTTGCGGATGCCGTACGCCTTCTGACGACGTCCGCGAGCGCCGTGCACGCCAGGAACGACGAGCTGACGCTTGGTGGTGTGCTTCGGGGTGTCCGCGATTGGGACGCCGACCTTGCGCGAGAGCTTCACCTTCGGACCGAGATAGCGCGACATATTTGAGAGCTTCCGTTGAAAAGTTTCGTTCGAAATTGCTGGTACGTACAGAGCCAAGTTGTCGCAGAGAAGCGAAACCGCAGCGCTGCGAACTCCCCCGAAGCCGCTGGGCGGATCTTTGGGGGAAGGGGAGAGTAGAGCGGAAACGACCGTCTCCGTCAAGGGAGAGGGTCGTGTCGAACAACTTCGACGCGGCCGCGCGCTCGTGGAGCGGAACGATCCGAGGTGAATTGAGGTGCACGGACGACCGTCGCGGAAGATCCTCATGCGCGATCTGCACGCGCGGACCCACACTTGGTGGTACACGATCGGGGCGACCGCTCAGTACGCCCGCGCGCCGTCGCGACCACGTCGCCAATTGAGATACGCCGTGTTGAGGACCCGATAACCGCCCGGTGTTGGATAGTTGCCCGTGAAGTACCAGTCACCCGTGTGCTCAGGCATCGCGGAGCGAAGTCCCTCGACCGTTTGATAAAGCACGCTGATCTCGCCGCGCCACGTCAGCGACTTCGACCGAATGAGGTCGGCGACCTTTCGCTCGATCTCTTCGTGGGAGAAGAGGTCATAGAGCAGCGCAACGTGGTTCTTCATCTTCTCAGGCGCTCGAGTCGCCTGCTCTTCGCACTTCGCTTCGATCTCAGCAAGTACAGCGTCGGCGCCGCGATCGCGGGCGAGTGAGACTGCGGCTTCGAATGCGATGAATCGCCCAAGTTGACTCATGTCGATGCCGTAGCAATCGGGGTACATGATCGGCGGGCTTGCGCTTGCGACGACCATCGCCTTCGGATTGAGTCGTGCGAGCATCGTGATGATCGACTCGCGCAACGTTGTTCCGCGCACGATCGAGTCATCGACGACGACGAGCGTGTCGTCGGGGAAAACTGTTCCGCGCGTGATGTCGTAGATGTGGTTGACGAGATCCTTGCGCGCTGCGTCGTGCGTGATGAACGTGCGCAAACGCTGATCCTTGTGCGCGATTTTCTCGCCGCGCACGCGGCCTGTGAGTGCCGATTGAATCGACTCACGCGTTGCGGTGCCCGACTCCACCATGCGCCAAATACGCTCAGCAGCCACGCGTTGCCGCGTTTCGCCAAGTTCTTCGATCAAGCCGAGGTATGAGGTTTCCGACGTGTTGGGGATGAAGCCAAACACCGCGCGTTCGAGGTCGCCTTTGAGGAGCGACATCACGCGCGGCGCGAGATTGCGGCCGAGTTGCTTGCGTTCGCGATAGATCGACGGATCGTTTCCACGCGAGAAATAGATGCGCTCGAAGGTGCACTGCCGCAGAGGAAGCGGCTCCGCAAATCGTTCCAGCGCGAACGTCCCGTCGCGCTTGGCGATGAGCGCGTGTCCAGGTGGAATCGGCTCGATTTCGCGCGGGTCGGTATCGAACACCGTTGAGATCGCGGCGCGTTCACTCGCCACGACGATGCAATCATCGCGCACAAGGAAGAAGCCAGGGCGAATGCCCGCGGGATCGCGACAAACGAAACTGTCGCCGTTTCCGAGCAGTCCACCAAAGACGTATCCGCCGTCGAAGTACTGCGTCGCGCGACGAAGCACACGCGCCAAATCGAGCTGGCGAGAGATTTCACGCGCGAGTTCAGCGCCATCGAGGTTTGTGAAGGAGCCCGGGCCGATCGTGCCCTCAAGATGCGCGTGTTCGCGATCGACGAAATAGCCAACTTTCTCAAGCACGACACCTGTGTCGCTGTCGCCGACTGGGTGCAGCCCGTACTCCACAAGTTTCTCGAACAACTCTGGCGAATTGGTCAGGTTGAAATTGCCCGCCATCGCGATCGAGCGCGATTCCGAGTTCGTGCGACGCACGTACGGGTGGCACATCGAACTCGTGCGGCCGCTGTGCGTGCCGTAGCGGAGGTGGCCGAGCATCACTTCACCGAGAAGCGGGAAGCGCTTCTTCAACTTCGTTTCGTCGAGCGAGAGCAACTCTTGCTCGCTCATGGCGCGCGCTGGTGAGAGTGCATCGTCGAAGAGCCGTTCGATCGGGTTGCGTTTCGCGGTGCGCTCACGCTCGAGGAACGGGTCGCCCGGCGGCATATCGAACTTGACGCACGCGATGCCCGCGCCGTCTTGTCCGCGGTTGTGCTGCTTCTCCATCAAGAGATAGAGCTTGCGAAGTCCCCAAAGCGGATCGCCATACTCCGATTGAAACCACGACAGCGGTTTCCGCAGGCGGACAAAGGCGAGGCCACACTCATGGGTCAGCGCGTCAGACATCGAGCGGCGGAGAGTAGCGGAGGCGGCGCGCGTTTGGAGCACGAAAAACGGCGGAGATTTGTGGCTGACATTCCGCGGCTTCCACGCGCCGTGGACGAGGAGGTTTGACGGGTGGTGCGCGAGGTTCGAAGTGCCGCGCGCGAGGTTTCCTCAATCTCGCGTCGAGCAGAGCTACTCGGCGTTGAGCCTGCCATCGACCGGAATCGAGGCGCGGCCCGCGAGCGCAGCCCGTTGCATGGCAAGCCAATCGGTGCGCGTGTGAAGAAATCGTCCGATGGAAACCCCGTCAAGCAGGATCGGCACGAGCAGAGGGAGCCCCGCGAGCAAATCGTCGGTGATCGGGGCGACGGTGTCCTTTACAAAGCGCCCGCGGTCGTCGAGTTCGCGATAAACCTGAAGCGGCGCGAGGTTCTTTTGAAGAAAGAGCGCTGGCGGCTTGGTTTGCTGCGTTTCCGCGGCGGTGGGCGCAGGCTCGAATTCAGGCTCGAACTCAGGCTCGAATTCAGGCTCGAGCATGACGGGTGCCTTGCGTCCGCACCACCAACAGATAGGTTCGCCAGGCATCGCGATCGTGCCTGGTGGCATGACTGCGAGGCTGCCCTGTTGGGAGCGGGGGCAGCCACCTTCTTCCGCCGCGTCGCCAGCGAGGCGCAAGTCAAACGTCGGGACTTCGATCGGCTCGGTTCCGCCGACGACCAACGTTTCGAGGCCCGCGTAGATCGACACGCGCAGCGCGCGCTCGGCGGCTTCGCATGCCTCGAGAAACTCATCTGGCCACTCTTCTCCGCGCCAAAGTTGATCGAGTTCGGTGGCCGCGCGGCGGATGGAGAGTTCCGCGATCGTTCGCGCGTGGGGCCGCTCCACTTCGGGAATTTGCGCGAGTTCGCCGAGCGCGGCGGTCGTCGCTTCGATCGCGATCAAGTGTGCGATCGAATCGCGAAGTCGCGAGTCGCTTGGTGGAATCGCGCGACTCGCGCGTGCAAGTTCGGTCCATCGCGCGACGAGGGCGATCCATGCGATTGGTTCGAGTGGCGTTGTCATGCGCGTCTGTCCTCTGCGCGCGTTTCGAGTTGGCCACCGCGCAAACGCAGGGGAGTGATCGGCGTGCGCGCTTCCGAGAGCGTTAGGCGCGCGGCGAGTGTTGGGAGTTCAGCATTCCATGCGCCGCGCACAATCTCGGGCGCGTTGCATTCGCGCGAAAGATGCAGCAAGACGACGTGTGCAGGTTGATCAGGCCACGCGATCGCGCGAACTGCTTCGATGCACTCGCGATTGGAGAGGTGACCTTTGCCGCCCATGATGCGGTCTTTCAAAATGCGCGGACGACTTGATGCCTCTTGTAATTGCGGGTCGTAGTTCGATTCGATCGCAAGAATGTCGACGCCGCGCATCGTGTCGATGAGGCGATCAGACACACGACCAATGTCGGTGGCAAAACCGAGCGTGCCTGCAGGGGTCTCAAAGCGAAAGGCGACGGTTCCACCTTCGTCATGCGGATTTTCGCATGGCTGCACATCGATTGGTCCGAGCGCAAAGCCCTCGCCGCATGCATCGAACGCGTCGATGTTCATGTCGGGATAGCCGCGCCCGAGCGCATCACGCACGTGTCGTCGCGCACACCGAAACCGAATGCCTGTTTCCATCGCGACGCGCGCCCAACCAGCTTGCGCGTGATCGTTGTCGAAATGGGTGAAGAGAATCTCGTGCGTTTCTGCGAGGTCGAAACCGAGCAGGGAGAGTTGGCCGCGCACCATGCGAGGCGAAAGCCCCGCGTCGATGAGGATTTGGCGCCGTCCTTCGGGCGTTGTCACGCGCAGAAGCGAGGCATTTCCCGACGAACCGGAGCCGAGGACCACAAATTCAAGCAACGCATGAGCACTGCGCACTTGTCGAATCGAGGAGAAGAGTGGTCCGAGCGCGGCGTGGGTCATGATGATCTCATTGCGCGCATCGACGCGTGCATTTTCGCGTGCATCCCCGCATGTATTCCCGCGTGTATTGCTGCGTGTAATCCCGCGTGTTTCACTCGCCACTCTCGCCGCTGGCACCGCTCGTGTCGCGTGCGTGGGTCACGCGGCCGTGTCGTGTTGCAACGCCGCGCTTCGATGCCGCGATAAAGGCGAGCATTTCATCGGCCATCGGATGTCCCGCGAATGCTTGCAAGGCTTCGATGCGCCGCGAATACACCGCGCGACCACGCACGAGAATTCCATAGAACGTCTTCACCATGTCCATGTCAGACGGCTGAAATCCAGCTCGTCGCATGCCGACACGGTTGTACGAACCGATGTAATTGAAGTTTGTTGCGGTGAAGAACGGGCAGACATCCTTCGTCAAACCGACGAGCCCGCTGATCATCGCGCCGCGCCCGATGCGCGTGAACTGCTGAATACCTGCGCCGCCGCCAGTGACGACGCGGTCGCCGACTTCCACATGGCCCGCAAACAGCGTGTTGTTCGCGAAGGTGCAGTCATTGCCGACTTGAACATCGTGCGCCGCATGCGAGCACGCCATGAACATGTTGCGGCTTCCGATGCGCGTCGGGCGATCGTCGCGGGTAGCGCGATGGATCGTCACATGCTCGCGAAACGCGTTGTCGTCGCCGATGACCGTACCCGAGCCAGCTTTGTTGGCAGGGAAACTGCGGTCTTGCGGCGCAAAACCGATCGCGACCCCGGGGAAAAACGTGTTTCCATTTCCTACAACGAGCGGACCGTGCAACTGCACGTTCTGAAGGAGCACGCAGCCCGCGCCAAGCGTGATCGCGCCACGAAGGACGCAGTAGGGTCCAATCTCAACATCGTCGGCGAGTTGGATTTCGCCTTCGAGAATTGCGGTGGGGTGAATCTTTGGCACGCGGCGATTGTACGGAAACCGCCTGCGCCCGTACGCTCCTCGCCTCGATGCTTCAACGGATGTAGAAGCTTGAGGGAGAGGCTTGACGGAGGAGTTTGATGGAGAAGCTTGCGGGCAATGCGCATGTCGAAGTGTTCGATCTCGGCCGCATCGCGTACGCCGATGCGCTCGCGTTGCAGCGTGAGGCGCATGCGCGCATCGTCGCGGCGCGTGATGCGCGCGCGGCGTCTCGCGATCAAGCGGCGGATTTCGCGCCTGCACCGATGCCCGTCTTTCTCTTGGAGCATGCGCCCGCAGTCGTGACGGTGACTCGGCGGCCCGAGGCTGCGAGCCATGTTTTGGCGACCGACGCGTTGCTTGCCTCGCACGGCATTGAGCGCGTTGAAACCGATCGTGGTGGCGACGTGACGTACCACGGCCCAGGGCAACTCGTCGCCTATCCCATTCTCGACATTGAGCGCCTCGGACTGCGCGTCCATCCCTACGTGCGCTTCCTCGAGCAGTGCATCATCGACGTACTCGCGGATGACGGCGTCGAGGGGATTCGAGACACCTCTGCGACCGGTGTTTGGGTGGGAAGCGGGGGCGTTCCGGAGCGGAAAATTGCCGCGATCGGCGTGCGGCTCTCGCGCTTCGTGTCGTTGCATGGGTTCGCGTTGAACGTGGCGCCAGAGCTCTCGCATTTCGGGTTGATCGTGCCGTGCGGATTGACGCGACCAGTGACGAGTCTGCAGGCGGAATTGGGCCAGCGGGCGCCGATGATGGATCTCGTGAAGCGGCGTGTTGCCGCGTGGTTTGCGCGCGCGATTCCTCAGCGTGTCGAAGAGGCGATGCGCGCCGACAAGACCTGAGTTCGTTGCGCGAGACGAGTGTTGAACGAGGTGAGCGTCGCATGAGGCGAGCGTCGCGAGTGAGTACACTCGTGGAATGAAGCGCTTGCACACCTTCGCGTTGGCCCTTTCCGTCGTCTGCTCCATCACCGCACTTCTTGTTGCGCTCACCGCGGCGTTCGGCGGAGGATCTGGTTCCGTCGCGCATGCGGCGTGGACACCTTCGAGCGATCTTGGTCCGACCGACGGTGTTCTCTTTGTGACGGAGCCAGGCAAAGACCCGTTGCGCGTTGCCGTGAAGGACGGTCGCATCTCGTGGGGCGATCGTTCAACGAGCAAAGTGTGGAGCGTTGCGTCGGTTGATATCGATCGCGTGATGAAGAAGATCTTCGATGGCGCGAGTTACGTCGAACAACGACGCGAAGCGCAGGAGTCGGCGAAGACCGAGGAAGCGGAATTCAACAAGCGCGCAGAAGATTTGCGCGCGAAGTATCAAGGTGCTGAAGCAGCGGGTGGACAAGTGCCGCCAGAAGCGCAGCGTGAGATGGCGATGCTGCGACAGGAATACGAGAAGTGGCTCGACGGGGTGCGCCTGCGTGATGAGAAAGTCGCCGCGGAGCAGTTCGAGCAGGCGTATCGCGAACTTGTCGCGGCAGTCGAAGCGGTCGCCGAGAAGGAGTCGATCGATCTCGTCTTCCGGTTTTTCCCAACGAATGAGCCGTTTAAGGCAGCCCGCGCGGGCGAAGCGCTCGCGCAGATTCAGGCTCGCACCTTCCTCAAGTACCCAGCCGCGATGGACATCACGTCCGACGTGATGAAGGTCCTCAATCTCAGCGAGTGAGCGGGGGCTTGACTTTGCGGTCGCCGCGTATTTGTCGCGGTCGCCGCTGCGGCGGCGACCTCTGGTTGTGCCCTTCGGAGTGAATCCTCAGGGCACAGGGGTGTTGTTGTTGCGGTCGCCGCTGCGGCGGCGACCTTTGGCGTGAATCGCGAAAGGTCAGTCACCCTGATCGAGAATCGCCATGAACGCTTCCTGCGGGATCGTGACGTTCCCGATTTGCTTCATGCGCTTCTTGCCTTCCTTCTGCTTCTCAAGGAGCTTGCGCTTTCGCGAGATATCGCCGCCGTAGCACTTCGCAAGCACGTTCTTGCGAACGGCCTTGATCGATTCGCGCGCGATGATCTTGCCACCGATCGCGGCCTGAAGCGGAATCTCGAACTGGTGTCGATCGATCTGCTCTTTGAGTTTCTGCAGAATCGCGCGCGAACGTTGCTCCGCGTTGTCGCGGTGGCAAATGAGCGAGAGCGCTTCGACTGCTTCGCCGTTCACAAGGACTTGCACCTTGACGAGACGATCTTCGCGGTACTGCGTGATGGTGTAGTCCATCGTGCCGTAGCCACGGGTCACTGACTTCAACTTGTCGTAGAAGTCGTAGATGATTTCTGCGAGCGGAATCTCATACTTCAAGATCTGCCGCGACTCGCTGATCATCTCTTGCGCTTGGAAGATGCCGCGGCGTGTTTCGCAGAGCTTCATCAAATCGCCGATGTTCTCGTTCGGGCAGATGATCTCGATCTTGACGATCGGTTCGCGAATCGCCTTGATCTTCGAGGCATCCGGAAGGTCCGCTGGATTGTGAATTTCGACCTCGGTGCCGTCCATCAAATCGATGATGTACGACACAGTGGGAGCGGTCTGCACGATCGACACGCCGCCTTCACGCTCAAGTCGCTCTTGCACGATGTCCATGTGCAAAAGGCCGAGGAATCCGCAGCGGAAACCGAAGCCAAGTGCTTCAGAGTGTTGCGGTTCGAACGTGAAACTCGCGTCGTTCAGATGGAGTTTCTCGATCGCTTCGCGCAACTGTTCGAAGTCGGACTTCTTGCCTTCTTCGTCGGCGCTCGACGGGTAGAAGTCGCAGTGCACCATCTGCTTCGGCTCTTCGTAACCTTCGAGCGCGATCTCTGCAGGGTCGAGGTCAAGTGTGATGGTGTCGCCGACGCGCACGTCGCCGAGGGTCTTCATACCCGCGCAAACAGAACCGACCTGCGCGTAGTCAAGCATCTTGACCTTCTGCGGGAACGGCGTGTAGCGCAGCAGTTCGGTGATGCTGAACGTGCGTCCCGTTCCCATCATGCGAATCTTGTCGCCTTGCTTGAGTTGTCCGTCAAAGATACGGACATACATCACGACGCCGCGGTACTCGTCGTACTTCGCGTCAAAGACAAGCCCGCGCAACTTCTTGGTCGTTGGTGCTTTCGGCTCGGGCAACTTCTCGCAAATCGCGTCGAGGAGCGGCTGAATGCCTTGGCCCGTTTTCGCACTGACGTAAATGCACTCTTCAGCGGGGAAGCCAAACACTTGCTCGATTTCCATCGCGACACCGTCGGGGTTCGCGGCCGGAAGATCGATCTTGTTGACGACGGGAATGATCGTGAGGTCGCCCGCGACCGCGAGGTACGCATTGGCGACGGTTTGCGCTTGAACACCTTGCGTCGAGTCGACGACCAGCACCGCGCCTTCACATGCCTTCAGCGCGCGCGAAACTTCATAGGTGAAGTCGACGTGGCCTGGCGTGTCGATGAAGTTGAGTTCGTAGACCTCGCCCTTATAGGTATGCGTGACGGTCACGGCCGACGCTTTGATGGTGATGCCGCGTTCACGCTCGAGGTCCATGGAGTCGAGGAACTGCGCGCGAGCCTCGCGTTCGGAGACGGCCTTCGTCGCCTGTAAGAGGCGGTCGGCGAGCGTGCTCTTGCCGTGGTCGATGTGGGCGATGATGGAGAAGTTGCGGATCTTCACGGGAATCGCGCAGTGTAGCCGCAGGGCGCGTTCGATTCATGCACGAAAGTCGCGGGGAAATCGAGGTTTCTCGCGAGCGGATCAATGGCG
Organism: Planctomycetota bacterium; assembly: GCA_046047595.1. Lineage (GTDB taxonomy): Bacteria > Planctomycetota > Phycisphaerae > Phycisphaerales > SM1A02 > QWPT01. The sequence continues at coordinate 12,422 of JBJOHQ010000298.1, forward strand.
GCTCGTGAACCGCTGCCAAAGACGCGTCCAAATTCGCATCCATGTTCTCATCCATGTTCGCGGTCGTTTCGCAGAAGCAGCAGGCGGAATCGGCGGCGGGGGAGTCGTGTGGCGAGTCGCGCTGGAGGTTGGTGTGCGCTTGCGACGAGGCGCGTCATGGTCGGCGTCATGGTCGTCGTCATCGTCATCAAAGAGGAGAAGAAAGTTCTCCGCGTTGTTGTCGTCACCCATCGGTCCCCCCTTTAAGAATCCTCGGCGCGGGGCTTTCGCGCGAGTACTTGAATCGCCGCGATCCCGATCAAACGTCTCGAGCGTGGCGCGCAGCGAGGGTCGCCAATCGTGCACGCGCCTCATGAATGCGCGACTCGGGGATCAACCCATTGACCACCGCAGCGGCGAGATGCGCGATCACTTCATGCTGCGCCTCCGGCGTGTGACAGACGAGGAGCGCATCGACGCCCGCGGCAACCGCGCGAACCGCGGCAACGCCGGAGCCAAAGTGTTCTGAAATCGCCTTCATCTCAAGGCAGTCACTCACGCAAACGCCCCTGAATCCGACCTCACCGCGAAGGAGTTCAATCGCGGGTGCACTCATCGTCGCTGCGACTCCTGGATCGAGTGCGTCGAAAACGACGTGTGTGGTCATCACGCAAGAGACGCCTGCGTTGACGGCTGCTTTGAAGGGCACAAGTTCGCAGGCGCGCAACCGATCAATCGCGTGCGGCAATCGCGGCAGGTCGTAATGCGAGTCCTTGTCGG
>JBJOHQ010000299.1:0-7766 GCA_046047595.1 Planctomycetota bacterium
GCCGATTGCGTTTCCGAAAGCGAACTCGCGGCGCGCGTGCGCTCGTCGAGTTGGCGCTGGATGCGCGTGATTTCATCTTGCGCGACGATCCCGCGCACGACATGCGTGAGGCGCGCGGCGCGATGCGTGTCGAGTTCGCGAGCGAATGGCTCAATGCGCGCTTCGAGACGACGCAATTCATCGGCGAGGCTTCGTGCGCGCGATTCAATCGACGCGACGCGTTGCGCTTGTGAGCCGCGTTCACGCTCAAGTCGCGCTGCCTGTTCACCAACAACGTCGGCCGCACGCTGCGCTTCGAACGCTTGCTGTTGCGCCTTCTGTCGTCGTTCGCCTTCGACGCGCGTGATTTCATCGACGGCTGCCGCGGCGGATTGCGCCGCTTCGAGCTGCGCGCGTGCCTTGTCGGTTTCGCCAGCGAGCGCGGTGGCTTCACCCTCGAGTCGCGTGAGTTGCGCGCGTTCTTCTTCAAGCGCGGTGGTTGCTTCGCTGAGCGTGCGCTGCGCGAATTCCGCGCGCTGCTTTGCCTGCGCTTCTGCGCCCGACAACTCCAAGCGTCGCTGCTCGAGACGATGTTGCTCCGACGAAACTTCGTGACGCGTGACTTCGGCGTCTTGCTTCGCGTCTTCGGCGGCAGCGAGCGCGGCCACAACCGAGGCCTTTTCATCCTCAAGCGATTGCATTTCGCTCGTCAGGCCACGCAAGCGATCTTCGAGTTCGTGGAAGAGATCAAGCGACAATTCGCGGCGCAAGAAGCGACGGCGCGCGTCGAGTTCTTGGAAGCGCTTTGCCTTGTCGGCTTGACCGCGCACGATGCGAAGGCGTCGCTCGGTATTCGCAAGTTGTTCACGCGTCGAAACGAGATTCTTCTCGGCGGCTTCGAGTTTGCGAACGGCTTCAACCTTGCGCACGCGGAAGCGCGCAACACCCGCAGCCTCTTCGAGAATCGCGCGCCGCTCGACGGGATTGGCGAGGAGCATCGCATCGACTTTGCCCTGCTCGATGATCGAGTACGCGTCGTTGCCGATACCCGTGTCGAGGAAGAGATCGCGAATGTCCTTCAGGCGGACCTTGCGGCCGTTGATGAGGTAATCGCTCTTGGCATCCGACGTGAGTCGGCGCGTGACTTCGACCATGTCGGCGTCGATTGGGAGGCGACGGTTGCGGACGGCGCGGCGGTCGACGACGCGCTCAATCACTTCGCCAGTTTCTGGATCGGTTTCGGGGTCGAGGCTCGGTGTCTCGTCTTCGCCGCGGTCGATCGCTTGCGCGAGCAACGGGTTCTCAAAGCAGAGCGTGACGCTCGCCATTCCTGCGGGCTTGCGCGCCGCTGATCCTGCAAAGATCACGTCGAGCATGGCGCCGCCGCGAAGGCTCTTCGCGCTGCGCTCACCAAGCACCCACTTGATCGCATCGACGACGTTCGACTTGCCGCACCCGTTCGGCCCGACGATGCCCGTGATGGGCGCGTCGAATCGGAACTCGGTGTGATCCGCGAAGCTCTTGAAACCGCTGAGCACCAACTTGGCAAGACGCATCGAACCGACCTCCATGTCGAATCACAATCGACTTCACATCGACTTCACATCGACGTGACCCTCGCAAGCAGGGGCTTGCGGGGCCCTGCATTCATCCACCGCACGCGGCGGGGCATCAATGCAAGACAATCACGAACACACCAACGGCCGTCCGAAACGCGCGGACTCGCCGGGAGCCATCTTTCATCTCTCGCTTCATTTCTCTCGCTTCATTTCTCGTGCTGAATTGTCCGAGGACCTGAAGCTACGACGACGTGCCGAATGGTTCGATGGCGAAGCCAACGAGCCCATGCAGCGCGTGCACTAGCGGGGGACAGTATTGCCGTTTTGGGTCGGAACTTCAACCGGCGGAGGCGGCTGAACGGTCGCCAAATCCGACGCGTCGGTGGACAGCGTTTCTTCGGGCAAATCCTCCGGCTCGAACTCGGGTCGGATGACCTGTTCGTCTTCTTTTTGGCTGCGGAGAATCGCTGCGAGGACGCGATCTTGCTCGGCCTTAAAGTCGCTCTTGATGTAGCCCGCGCGCCAGAGTTGGTGCAGGGCGCCAATCGTTTCGCCGTATGTCAGCCCAAGTCCCGGATAGGGCTTCTCGATCGTCGTTTGGTGCCCAAGGAAGGGGATGAACTCGGAGAGCCGCGGATCGGCGAGTTGGATCTCTGGGCGTGCCTCGGGAGTTGCGCGGAAGAAGACCTGCAACTGATCGTCGCCCATATCCGCCTTGACCATCAAACGGCTGCTCCACGCGATAAAGGTCAGCGGGCGCTCGACTTCAGGATGGTCGCCGAAGACAGCGATGATCGGCCGGCCTGATTGCGCGACGTAGACCATCGGCTCCTTGCTCGGAACGAGCGCGACATCGAACTTGCCATTGATGTCCATCATCGCGATGGTTGGGTCCTTGCGGTCGACCAGTGCTTCGTAGGCTGCGAGGCGAACATCGACATCTTGATCGTCGAGAAGCGGACGCAGGCCGAGATCGATGTCGGGATTGAAACCCATCTCACCGAGAAGTTCGATTGCCTTGAGGCGATTCTCTACGGAACCGCTTCCAGCCATTTGGAGGAGCGGGCTCACCACCAACGGATCATCGAGAGCCGCACCCGCTTGAAGCGCTGCCATGCGCGGATCCTCTTCGCCGTAGGTGTAGAGGTCCTGAATGATCGGAAGCGCGCGCTTTCCGAGCGCACGGAAGCGCCACATCGCAGCCTTCGCAGCGCCGGGATTGGCGATGAGCGCGTTGCGGACGGCGAGCGCTGTTGCCTCGGTCGCGGTGACCTCCATGGGGAGATGGCGCACGATCTGGATGAAATCCTCAGTTTTCCCCTCGTAACTCGGAGGAACGCTCAGGTCGATCGAGTCGGCATTCTCGCCGCGTGCCGTGTCGTTCTTCTGCTTCGGCTCGCGCGGGAACGACGAGTTGATCGCGCCTTGGATCGTGCGAGCGCGGGTGTGACTCGAAGTCGCGAGCTTCAACTTCAGGGTGATGTCTTGGGTGACGCGACCGCCGTCGAGCACGCGGCCGACGAGGCGGTTGACTGCATCCGAACGCGTCGCGCCCGGCTCGACGAACGGATTGATGAAGAGATTTCCCTTTGCTTCCGCAAGGATTCTCGCTTGGCGGCTTCCGACGAGGAGCGGCCCAGGACGGAGATCGCATGTGTACAGGCGTCCGCCTTCAAGGCTCGTGACGTCCGTACCTGGGAGCGCCGACACGCGGATGTCGAACTTCGTGTCTTTGGTGGCACCTGGCGGAATGACGCCTTCGACGAGCACCACGGCGGTGTCAGGACTGTCGAGAAGTTTCTCTGGCGTCCATCCTTCGGGCGATGTTGCCGGGTTACCCACACCTCGACGCGCGAGTTCTTGCGTCATCGCTGCGCGGACTTCGGCGGGCATGAGGCGGCCGCCAGTTTCCTTCAGACCAACAACGAGTCCGTAGCCGCGAACAATCACTGGCGACAGACCTTCGACGACGGTCTCGCTCGCGATCGTTCCGCGCATCATCGGATCGACGTCGAGCACGAAGTTCGCGGCATTCACGCGATCTTGCTTTGGTTTCGGGGGAACCTTCTCGACGACTTCACCGCAGGCGACGAGTTGGGCCATGCCGACCATAAGCGCGAGTTGCGCCAACAGGGTGCGCAAGCGACCAGGGCGGAGACAATCGATGCGAGCCGCAACTGCTCCCAAATTCTCGCGGGCGCTTTTGCGGAAAGAGAGACGGTGCGTCTTCGGGTTGATCGACATACTCAGATCCTGCCGCGGGCTACGTCATGAGCGCTGCAGGACTCGAACCTGCGACCACCGCCGTGTAATGGCGGTGCTCTAACCAACTGAGCTAAGCGCCCGAGGGGTGCGGAGTGTACCCGCACGGGCGAGGCCCAAGCGACGGCGAGCGGCGCCAAATTCGAGTTGTCTTCGTGAGATCGCGTGGAACCGACGGTTCGGCGTTGAGCAGTTCGCCTCCGACGGCTAACCTCGTCGCCCCGTGTCTGAGTTCCGCGCGCTCTTTTCCCGCCTCGACGAGGTCTTGCCTGGTGATCGGCGCGAGCTTCGGGCCCGCCTCGCCGGACTCGACAAACGCGCGCGCGACGGAAAGCCCGTCGATCCGCGGGCATTGGCAGCGGTCGCACAGGCGATTGAGCGCAGTGCCTCGGAACGTGAACGTCGTCGATCGCTCGCGCCAACGGTGACCTATCCCGCGGAATTGCCTGTCACCGCCGCGTTGCCACAACTCCGCGAGGCGATTCTGTCGTCGCAAGTGGTGGTCGTCGCAGGTGAAACAGGCTCCGGAAAGAGCACGCAGCTTCCGAAACTTTGTCTTGAACTTGGGCGCGGCATCGTCGGTCGCATTGGACACACGCAGCCACGCCGGCTTGCTGCACGCAGCGTCGCGCGGCGCATCGCCGATGAACTCGGCGTGCGCGTCGGTGGCATCGTTGGTGTGAAGGTGCGCTTCAACGACGAGACAGGCCGCGACACGCTCCTCAAAGTGATGACCGACGGCATTCTGCTCGCGGAGACGCGCGCCGATCCGCGGCTCGACGCGTACGACACGATCATCGTCGACGAAGCTCACGAACGAAGTCTCAACATCGACTTCCTGCTCGGTTACATCAAGCGATTGCTTCCGCGCCGTCCCGATCTCAAGGTCATCCTCACGAGCGCGACGATCGACGTCGAACGATTATCCGCGCACTTCGGCGGATGCCCTGTGGTCGAAGTGCCTGGCCGTTCGTATCCAATCGAATACCGATATCGCCCGCTCGAGAAGGACGACATCGACGAAGAAGATCCGCGCATGCTCGAGAGAATCGCGTCGGCGATCGACGAAATCGATGCGCACTTCGCGCCGAAGCAGCCAGACGTTCTCGTGTTTCTCTCGGGTGAACGTGAGATTCGCGAAGTCGAGTCGCACCTCACGGGACATTTCGCGGCCCAGGGTCGCCCACGTGAGGGCGCAGCGGTTGCAACGACGGCAACGGCGGCGGCAACTTCAGCCTCAAGTGAGCCTTCGCGCCGCGCCACCGAGACTCTCCCGCTCTTTGCGCGGCAAGGGATCGAGGAACAAGAGCGCATCTTCTCGCCCGGTTCGAAACGTCGCATCGTCCTTGCGACGAACGTTGCTGAAACATCACTCACTGTGCCGCGCATTCACGCGGTCGTCGATCCAGGATTTGCGCGCGTCTTGCGCTACAGCGCGAAGTCGCGCGTGCAGCGCTTGCCCGTTGAGAAGATTTCGCAAGCAAGTGCAAGGCAGCGCGCAGGACGCGCCGGTCGACTTGGTCCTGGCCTCGCAGTGCGGCTCTACTCGGAAGAAGATTTCGCCGCGCGCGCCGCGTTCACGCCCCCTGAGATTCTGCGCACGAATCTTGCGAGCGTGATCTTGCAGATGGAGGCGCTGAATCTTGGGAAGGCTGAGGATTTCCCGTTTGTCGATCCGCCGGGCGCGCGCATGCTCGCCGATGGACGCGCGACGTTGGTCGAATTGGGCGCGTCGACGGCAGAAGGTCGTTTGACGCACATCGGTCGCGCGATGAGTTTGCTGCCACTCGATCCGCGACTTTCTCGCATGCTTCTTGCGTCCGTCGATGAGCGCATCACCAACGAAATGCTCGTCGTTGCGGCCGGACTTGCCATTCAAGATCCGCGTATTCGTCCACAAGAATCGCGTGACGCGGCGGACTTTGCACACGCGCGATTCGCGGACCCCGCGAGCGATTTTCTCACGTTCCTTCGAATTTGGCGCGCATGGCGCACCGAGACGCGCGATGCAACCGGCAAAGAAGTTGGTTCAAGCGCACGGCGGCGTTGGTGTGAAAAGAACTGGCTTTCACATCAACGCATGCGCGAGTGGTCGGACACCGTGCAACAGTTGAAAGAGCTCTTTGCGGAGCACTTCGAATTGAAGGTTGGCGACGCGGACGATGCGCCCGACTACGGAAGGTTCCATCGCGCGGTCATTGCTGGGTTTCCCTCGCACATTGGGCTTCGCACAGAGAAGGGCGAGTTCAAGTCACCATCGGGCGCGTTGTTTGCGCTGCATCCATCGAGTGTTCTTGCGCGGCGCGCCCCAAATTGGGTCGTTGCAGCTGAACTCGTCGAAACCACGCGACGCTTCGCGCGGATTTGCGCGCGCATTCAGCCAGATTGGGTTGTTCGCGTTGCCCCGCACGTTTGCACGAAGACGCAGTTTGAGCCGCATTTTGTCGAGGAAACTGGACAGGTTTCGGCGTGGGAGCGCACAAGTTGCGGCGAACTCGTACTCGTTGCGAAGCATCGTGTGCCGTGGGGGCCGATTGATCCAGTGTCGGCGCGCGCAGTCTTCATTCATGAGGGACTTGTGGCGCATCGCGCGAGAACGAAGGGCGCGTTTCTGGAGCTGAACCGTGCGCTGCGCACGCGGCTTGAGGAAGAAGAGGAACGTGGTCGACGACGAGGACAGCTCCTCGAGGAAACGCGCGCGTTCGAGTTCTACGACACGCGGCTTCCTGCGGATATCCGATCGCTTCCGTCGTTTGAAGCTTGGCGAAAGACCGCCGAAGCGAAGGATATGAACGCGCTCGTGATGCGTGACGAAGATCTCTTGAAAGACGGCGCAGAGCGAACGGACGCTTCGCAGTATCCGCAGGAGATGACGCTCGACGCGCTCGCGGTTCCGCTTGTCTACGCGCACGATCCTGAAGATGCGCGCGACGGCGTGAGTGCGCGCATTCCGGTCGAGGCACTCGCACTTGTCGATCCGCAACCTTTCGAGTGGTTGGTGCCAGGGTTACTCGCTGAGAAGATTGACGCGTTGACCCGATCGCTTCCGAAGCACTTGCGTGTTCGACTGTTTCCGATCGAAGAAGTGGTGCAAGGCGCGGTGGAATCGATCGAGTTTGGAAAGGGTGTGTTGCTCGCGAAACTCGCGCGACATCTCTCGGCTGTCGCAGGAACTGAGATTTCGCCGCAGGATTTCCGCAGAGAACTGTTACCTCTCCATCTTTCGATGTTGTTCGTCGTCGTTGATGCCGATGGGCGCGAACTTGGCTCAGGACGTGATCTTTCCACGCTTGTGCGGCAGTTTGCGGATCTCGGCCGCGATCGCCTGCGCGCATCGATTGATGTTGCCACCGACCCTGTTGCGCGCATGGAGCATGCGTCGCTCGACGCCATGCCAGAAGCCGGCGTGCCTCGCATCATTCGGTATTCCCGCGCAGGAATCTCACTTTCTGGCTATCCCGCGATTGTTGCGGAAGCCGCAGGAACGCGCGTGGCACTTCGTGTCCTTGATGTGGAAAGTGCGGCCGTGCGCACACACGCAGGTGGAGTCTCGGTGCTTCTCGCGCGTGAGATCCGCGACGCGGTCGAGCATCATGTTGCGTATCACCCGCTCGCAGAAGAATTGTGCGCGTTGCTTGCGCGTGCTGGCATTGAGGACGCCGTCATTTTCGTTGCGCGATCGGTTGCTCGCATCGCCATCGGAGATGCGATGACTGCGCCGCGTGAACCTGCGGAACTTCTCTCGATCGCGCGCAGCGCCGAGCGAAATCTCGCAGGATCCGTTTCCTTTGTCGTTCGCACGATGCACGCGATGCTTGTCGCAACAGAAGAGATTCTGGCGCGCACGCGTGGAATCAAGCCGAATGCACAAGGGGGTCCGAAGGAGCAAATACTCGCGCGACTCGCTGAGGTTCTCGCGCGTGAAACAGGAGCAGCTTCGATCGCTGATCCGATGGCCACGCTTTC
>JBJOHQ010000300.1:0-5155 GCA_046047595.1 Planctomycetota bacterium
GAATGGGTCTTCGAATCGATCTACACGATGGATCGCGTGGCCTACGACGATCGCCCTGCGTCGCTCTCGAACATCCCTCCAACGCGACGACGCGCTGCGGTGCACGAACTCGACATTGAACCGTGGGGTTCAAATGGGGGATCAAATGGGGCCACTGACGGTGGACTGCCGCCGGAGGGCGACAGTGCCAACAACTGATCGGCACGCGAACTCGGGTGACGACGCGCCGTGGTACGCAGGCGGATTGCGCTTTGAGTGCACGCAGTGCGGGAATTGTTGTTCCGGTGGCCCAGGCGCCGTCTGGTTCACGCCCGACGAGGCTGATGCGATGGCCCGCGCGGTGGGCCTCTCGACGGAGCGGTTTCTCGAGCAGTACACGCGGCGCATTGGCGCGCGACGTTCGCTCAAAGAACTCGTGCGCGATGGGAAGCACGACTGCGTGTTCCTCGATCGCGACTCGCAACCAGGGAAAGCCGTGTGCCAGATTTACAAGGCGCGCCCGACCCAATGTCGAACGTGGCCGTGGTGGCCAGAAGTCGTCGAAAGCCCAGAGACGTGGGAAGACACGAAGCGGCGCACACCATGCCCAGGCATGGGCAACGGGCCGCTGCGGCCGTTCGTCGAAATCACGATTGGTTTAAGCGGCGGCGCGTGAGGCGCGTTTGTTCGCCGCGCGATTCTGACCGGCTGCGACGTGGCAGATTTGCCGCGTGCAACGTCGTGGTGCGGGATATTCTCCCGCCCCATGGGACGCTACAGCATTTCGGATTTCGTTGAAACCCGCTCGCAACGTGACCGCGGTCAAGGCTTGTTCGAACTCGAAAGCGAACGCCTGCTTGAGGTCAATCTTCGCAGTACTGTTTGGACGAAGACGGGCTCGATGGTCGCTTATGTCGGCGCGATGAAGTTCACGCGTGAAGGCGTGCTCGAGCACGGGATCGGTCGCTTCTTGAAGCGGGCTGTGAGTGGCGAAGGTACTCAACTGACGAAAGTTGAGGGAACCGGTCGCCTGTATTTGGCCGACGAGGCGAAGAAGGTCACGATTCTTGCGATGCAAGGTGACGACATCTTCGTGAACGGCAACGATGTGCTCGCGTTTGAGCCGACGCTTCAGTGGGATGTTCAGATGATGCGGAAGATGGCGGGGATGTTCGCGGGCGGCCTCTTCAACATGCGATTCACGGGCACTGGCATGCTTGCGATCACCACGCACTTTGATCCGCTCGCCCTTGAGGTTCGGCCTGGTCAACCGGTGTTCACCGATCCAAATGCGACGGTCGCGTGGAGCGGTTCGCTCGCGCCATCGATCCACACCGATATGAGTTTCAAGACGTTCCTTGGTCGAGGCAGCGGCGAATCGATTCAACTGAAGTTTGAAGGACAGGGCTTCGTCGTGGTGCAGCCGAAGGAAGAGGTGTACTTCCAGCATCACGCGAGCGTGTCTTGAGCGCGACCTCACTTGAGCGCTCGCGACTGGCGGGCTGGTGAAGCTGCGCTTCACGTGCCCGCTTTCGCTCGCTTTCGTCAGCCTCGCCGCGAGTGAATCGCATTTGGATAGTTTCGGGGGCTGAGATGGGTGGCTTTGTTGGCGTTGGCCGCTGTCGAAGGCGGAGCGCAGCGAAGCCTGAGCAATCGATGTCGGAGTCGCTTGTCGTTTCGTGTGGCACTACCCCCTTGCGAAGCAAGAGGTAGTGGCTTGAGTTGCAAGCACACACGACGCACACACGACGCACCCACGACGCACACACAACGCACCGACGACACACCCACGACGCACCAGAGTGAACAGCGCCCAGTCTTCTCTCTGTACCGCGCGTTGCCATCACCAAAGGTGATGCCACACGAAACGTCGCCGTTGGTCCGACACCATCCTCTCGCGCTTCACTGCGTTCCGCGCTCGTGATCGAGCGCGTGTAACCACCACGAAAGAGCACCACCCGCCAAAAAGCACCACCCCTGAAAATCACCACGGCCCAGCGCGAGCTGGGCCGTGGTGCCTCATAGTTGTTTGGTTGGATTTACTTCAAACTCGTCCGACGTGACTCGGATCAGATCCCGTCTGGGACGCTCTCACCGATCATCGCGTCCTGACCAGTCGCTTGGCTCTGCAGGCGATCCTTGACGGTCGTGACAGGGCCGCCGCCGCGACGCTCAGCGCCGAGTGCTTCAGCTTCCATCGCAGCCTCATCAAACATCGCGGCTTGCGCTTCGTCATCGAACTCCGAGACATCGACGAGGCGCTTGACCTTCGCCTTGGAGTACGCCTCGAAGCCAGTACCTGCTGGGATGAGGTGTCCGAGGAGCACGTTTTCCTTGAGGCCGAGGAGCCCGTCGACCGCGCCCTTGAGCGCAGCTTCGGTGAGCACCTTGGTGGTTTCTTGGAAGCTTGCACCCGAGAGGAAGCTCTCTGCCTGAAGCGATGCCTTCGTGATACCGAGGAGCAGCGTCTTCGCAGTCGCGGGACGTGGCTTCTTGGTCTTGCACGGCGACTTGCCTTCGGCTTCCGCAAGCACGTTCGCTTCGCGGATCTCGTCCTTGTCGACGAGTGAACCGACTGGGAGGCTCGTTCCGCCCGCATCATCGATGCGCATCTTGCGCGCCAACGCGTCGTTGACATCGCGGAAGACGAACTTGTCGACAACCTCGTTCGGCAGGAGATCCGTATCGCCTTGGTTCGAGACGCGCACCTTCGACAGCATCTGACGGAGGATGACCTCGATGTGCTTGTCGGAGATGGGCACGCCCTGCGCGCGGTACACGTTCTGCACTTCGTCAAGCATGTAGACGTAGAGCGCGTCTTCACCCTTGATGCGGAGGATGTCCGCGGGGATGTGCGGTCCTTCGGTGAGTGCATCGCCTGCGTCGATACGGTCGCCCGTGTGGACGAGGAGCGCCTTGCCTTGTGGCACGTGGTGATCGTGCTCAAGACCAGCATCGCTGACGACGCGAATCGTCATCTTGCCCTTGCGCTTATCTGAGTGCAGTTCAACGCGACCCGAGATTTCGGCCATGACAGCCGGGTCCTTCGGAATACGCGCTTCGAAGATCTCAGTGACGCGGGGGAGACCACCGACGATGTCGGCGGAGCGCGCAGCTTCCTTCGGCTGACGAGCAAGCATCTGGCCTTGGGCGATCTTCTGACCGTCCTTGACTTCGATACGTGCCTTGGCCGGGAGGTGGTGGAAGTCGAGAATGTTGCCAGTCTCGTCTTCGATCGTGATCTGCGGGTGCTTCTCGCCCGTGTGCTCGATGACGATCATCTCAGCCGTCTCGCCTGCACCCTTCTTGGTGTCCATGCGGAACGTAACGTCTTCGACGAGGTCCTTAAAGCGGACCGTACCCGACTTCTCAGCAAGAATCGGCGTTGCGTGCGGCTGCCATTCGCAGAGCACGACGCCCTTCTTGACGACGTCACCCGACTTGGCGAAGAGTTGCGCGCCGTACGGAACCTTGAACTTCTCGAGCTCGCGGCCGTGCGGATCGTTGACGAGAATTTCGCCGTTGCGCTTGAGTGCAACGATCGTCTTCGTGCCGTCTTCGTGCGAAACTTCGACTTCCATACAGTCGCGCAGCACGACGGTACCGCCGAACGCAGACTTGAAGGAGTTGTCGAGAATGCCGCGCGCTGCGATACCACCGGTGTGGAAGGTACGCATGGTGAGCTGCGTACCCGGTTCACCGATCGACTGCGCCGCGATGATGCCGACGGCCATGCCGATTTCAACGGCCTTACCGGTCGACATATCTTGACCGTAGCACTTCGCGCAAACGCCGCGTGCGGTCTGGCAGGTGAGTGGCGAACGGACGTACACGCTCGAGAGGCCGAGGTCTTCAATCTTGCGCGCGATGTCATCGGTGATGATCTCGTTGCGCTTGATGATGACTTCGTCGGTGATCGGATTGATGATCGTTTCAACGCTCGTTCGGCCGCGCACGATATCGCGGAGAGGAACGTCGACTTCTTCACCCTTGTAGATCGCCTTCTTCGGAATGCCGCTTGGCACACCGCAGTCGTCTTCGAGGACGACGACCGATTGCGCCACGTCGCAGAGCTTGCGCGTGAGGTAACCGGAGTCTGCGGTCTTGAGCGCGGTATCGGCAAGACCCTTACGTGCGCCGTGCGTCGAGGAGAAGTACTCGAGCATCGACAGACCCTCGCGGAAGTTCGCGCGGATCGGCGTCTCGATGATTTCGCCGCTCGGCTTGGCCATCAGGCCGCGCATACCAGCGAGCTGCTGCATCTGGCTGACGTTACCACGTGCACCCGAGTCAGAGAAGAGATACACGGGGTTGAGGTACTTCGAGCCTTCAGCCTTCTCGATCGAAGTTTCGGCACCGTTGGCGTCGCGACGATCCTTCTTGAGGGCGTCGACGAGCTTGACGGTGACTTCCGCGCGGCACTGCTGCCAAAGGTCGAGGAGCTGGTTGTGACGCTCACGCTCGGTGATTGCACCGGCCTGATACGCCTTCTCCACGCGGTCGACCTTCTTCTGGGTCGCGTCGAGGAGAGCCTTCTTCTCGGCGGGAACGCGAAGATCGGTGATTGCGAAGGAGAGACCCGACACCGTCGAGTAACGGAAGCCGAGTTGCTTCATCGCATCGAGGAGATCGATGGTGAACGCCTTGCCCTTGCGAGCGAAGGTGTCGTCGATCACGCGCGCTGCACCCTTCTTACCGAGGGCGCAGTTGTAGAACGGCATGCCGTCGGGGAGGATTTCGCTGAAGAGGAGACGACCCATCGTCGTCTCGATGCGGCGATTTGCCGGCATCGGTTCAGCAGCCTTCTTCTGGTCGTTCACGATTTCGCTGAAGCGCGCGAGACGGACTTCGATCGGATCGTGGAATGAAATCTTGCGCGGATCGCTGTGCGGCAAGTTGAAGGAGAGGAGCGCTTCCTCGAAGTCCTTGAACCGACGCGGCTTCTTCGTGAGCGCATCGCCGTGGGCGCACGTCAAGAAGTAGACGCCCATGATGATGTCCTGCGACGGGCTGACGATCGGGTTGCCGTTCGCCGGGCTGAAGATGTTGTGCGTCGACATCATCAGCACGTGCGTTTCAGTCTGCGCTTCGACCGAGAGCGGCAGGTGGACTGCCATCTGGTCGCCGTCGAAGTCTGCGTTGTAACCCGTGCACACGAGCGGGTGAATCTTGATCG
>JBJOHQ010000301.1:0-2577 GCA_046047595.1 Planctomycetota bacterium
CGCCGCGAGCGCGATCTCACGCTCGGAGTACAACTCGGGCAACTCGAACGCGAGTTTCGTGCTCGACAGCGCGAAGTTGGCGACCTTATTGATGTCTGGCTCGAGGTTGCACCGCCGCGACTCCGCGAAGTGGTCTCGATCGGCGGACTTTCGCAAGGAACGCTCACGCTTGTGACGGCGAGTTCAGCGGCAGGGTTTGAGGCTTCGCGCGCGCTCCGCGAGGGGCTTGAGCGCACGCTGATGGCGCGATTTCCTGCGCGCGTGCGACGCGTCAAAGTGAAGGTTGGCGGCTCGTGATTTGAGCGGTCGCCGCTGCGGCGGCGACCTTTGGCGTCATCCACACCACAGCGAGCAAGTTGCGAAGCAGGTTGCGAGTGCTCAAGCACGAGCGCGGAACGCAGTGAAGCGCGAGAGGATGATGTCGGGCGAAGAGCGACGTCTCGTGTGGCATCACCTCTGGTGATGGCAGCGCTTGGGAGACAGTCGAGACGCAGCAATCTTCGATAGGCACGCCGTGGGGACTCGCATGTGAAGCCACTACCTCCTGCTTCGCAGGGGGGTAGTGCCACACGGCACGATGAATGACTCCCACGTCGACTGCTCAGGCTTCGCTGCGCTCCGCCTTCGACAATGTCCAAAGCGATCCACGCCACAACGAGCGAAAGCGAAGCGAGTCGCGAGCGCTACAAAACAAGAGCTACAAAACCCCTCGCCGGCGCTCAATACGCTTCGCGCTCTTCGACGCCCTTGCGGACTTGCCAGTACTCGAGTTCGATCGGTGCCTGGCGGCCGAAGATGGTGACGAGCACGCGCACGAGGCCCTTCTCGGGAAGGACTTCGTCGATCTCGCCTTCGTAATTCTGGAACGGGCCATCCTGAATGGTGACCTTGTCGCCCTTCGCGAATTCCATCTTGACCTGCGGTGCCTCTTCGGGCTTGCGCGAGTCGAAGAGCATCTTCTCGACTTCGTGTTGCGCCATCGGCGTCGGACGACCAGCGGTGCCGACGAAGTCGCCGACGCCATCGGTTTCCTTGATCAAGAAGAAGACGTCTTGCGGAATGCGACCATCCGGCTCAAGACGCATCTCGACGAAGACGTAGCCCGGATAAAGCATCGACTCGGTGATGCGTTGCTTGCCGCCCTTCAGCGATTTGATCTTCTCCGTCGGCACCATGATGCGGCCGACGAGATTCTCCATGCCTTCGATCTGCACCTTTCGGAGCAGCGTCTGACGCACGGAACGCTCCTTGTTGCTCGCAACGCGCAGCACGAACCAGTTCATGCCTTCGCGGAACATCGGAAGATCGGTTGCGGGATCGAAGGTTTCGGTCTGCTCAAGCTTCGACTTCTCGCCGGCCTTACCCTTGCGATTGTCGGTGAGTGCTTGTGTCGAAACGCCCATGACCTCGTGCGGCTTCTCGACAGCGCGGCGGGCGTCAACGCCTCGCTTGAGCGCCTTCGACTCCGTCTTGCCATCAGCGCTGCCAGCGGTGACTTCGTCTTCGTTGGTGATCTCGTTGTTCATCAGGACTCCCTAAGCAAGATTCAACTGTCGAGCACGCGCATAAGCCGGAAGAGTGCCGTGAAGCCGATATCGATCACGTAGCAAAAGACGGTGAGAATGACGGCAGTCATGATCACCGCCGTGGTGGAACCGATCACTTCGCGGCGCGTCGACCAATTCACCTTCTTCATCTCGCCTTCAGTCGCGATGAGGAAGTCAACGCTGCGTGGCTTGACGAAGACATAGAAATAGGTCACCGCGGTAATCACGGAACCAAGCAGAATTGCGCCGCCGGCCGCAACGTAGAGCTCATTGACACCCGAGATACGGATGCCCTTGAAGTACTCCCACGCCCAAAGGATCCCGAGCATCGCGACGAGCGCGACGAAGATCACGGTTCCCATGCGGGTGTAAAAGCCCTGACCAGCCTTATAGACAGACAGCCCACGAGAATGCTCGTGAGAGGCTTCACGGCCTGCATTGATTGGTGTTGTCTCTGCCATAGTGGCTCCTGTCGTCGACGTTTGTCTCGCGTGCATCTCACTTCCACCGAAGCGAACGATGCAGCGAGCCAACCGCGAGCGCGGTTCAGACAGAGGCGATGCCTCTGGGGTACGACTTCCGCTGGTCGCGCGGAGCCGACTTCTGACAAACACGCCGAGAGGGGATCGAACCCACGACCTGCGGATTTGGAATCCGCTGCTCTACCAGCTGAGCTATCGGCGTAACACGAGAGACGTTCGGCAACGAAAGTTTCCGAACGCGCGGCCGAATCCGGATCGGAATCCGGATTCGCCTACTTCCTCTTGATCTTGTGCAGCGTGTGCTTGCGCAACTTGGGGCAGTACTTCATGTAGCCCTCCTTGACGCGCTCGAGGATGCCACCCTTGACACGAATGTTCGTGCGGTAGTTCATCTCGCCCGTCTCAGTGCACACGAGCCACACCCATTCACGATCCATGGACTTCTTTGCCATTGTCTGCTCGCTTTCAGTTCACACGCTTCTCTGAATCAGGCTCGCCGCGGGGCGCACATCTCACCCCGCAACGGCCTGCAACTTGCTTTTTCGCTC
>JBJOHQ010000302.1:0-10827 GCA_046047595.1 Planctomycetota bacterium
GCGGGCGCGAAACTGAAAGGTGCCGCCGGCAGTTTTCAGTCCTTCGATGAGCGACCGGGCTTCACCATCAACCTCGGCAAGTTCGACGGCAAATCGCGCTTCCACGGCATGCGGAAGTTTCATCTGAACAACGCTGTGCAAGATCCGACGCTGCTTTCCGAATGGCTCGCAAGTTCGATTCTGCGCGAGTCTGACGTGCCCGCCACGCTTGTCTCGCACGCGCGGCTCAAAGTGAACGAGCGCGATTTCGGCGTGTATGTCCTGAAGGAATCGTTCGACGAGGACTTCCTGCGGCGCAACTTTCGAAACGCTGCGGGCAATCTCTACGACGGCGGATTTTGCTCGGACATCGACAGTGAACTCGAACGCGATGAAGGCAAGGATGAAGGTAAGGATATTGGCGAGAACGGCGAAACGCGCGCAGATTTGCGTGCACTTGCTGATGCATGCAACGACCCCGACATGAAGTCGCGCTGGAAGAAACTTGAGCAACTCGTCGATATTCCAGCGTTTATCCGCTTCATGGCGCTCGAAGCGATGATGAGTCACTGGGATGGATATTGCTACAACAGCAACAACTATCGCCTGTATTTCGAGCCATCGAAACGCGCGCGTTTCATTCCACACGGGATGGATCAGTGCTTTCAAGATCCTGGCATGTCCATCCTCGACATGCCGCGCGCACTCGTCGCAGCAAGCGTGATGAAGAACCCCGAATGGCGCAGCGACTATCGCCGCGAGATCGTGCGTCTCGTTCCGCAGTTTGATCCGCAGCGGCTGATGAAACGGCTTGAACCTGTGCAAAGGCGCCTGCAAGAAGCGCTTCGCGCGTACTCAAATGACGCTGCGGATCTCCAATCGACGGAGGCACGCGCACTCGCAGATCGCCTTGCCGCGCGCGCTCAAAACTTGCTTGAACAGCGCAACGCGCCAGAGCCAAAACCGCTCGTTTTCAAGCCCGGCGCTGCCGTTGTGATCCGTGGATTTCACGGCATGAGCGAAGTCGAAGATGCGAACGTCGAGGAAGTCGATGAGAACGGCGCGCAGTAGTATCGCGTGACGGCCGGTCCCAGCGGCCGTTGCGTCGCAGGATTTCGCCGCGGCGTGTTGCTCGAACGCGGGCGATACCAGTTCGAGGCACTCGTTCGCACCGACGGGGTCGTCGCGCTCGACTCTGCGGAAGATGAGAGTGCTCCGGGCACGGCCGCTGGCATTCGCGCGTCTGGTGCACCTCGGGGCGAAGGCGCATCCGGTGGCGGCGAACGCGTGATGAAGTTCGAGTTTGAGGTGACGGAGTCCACCGCAGATGTTGAACTCGTCCTTGAACTTCGCGCCAAGCGTGGAACCGCGATGTGGCGCGCCGATTCGATCACGCTCACGAAGCTTCGTCCACAAACGAAACCTGCGACCAAACCTTAAACTCGACTTGCGCAATCGTCGCGCGATCGCTGCATTTCACATGTTGAACGCGCCGATACTCTGACTGCTCGAATTCTTCGCATGTCCACCGAACTCGCCATTCAACGCGCCCTCGAAGATGCACGCCAAGGGCGACTTCCGCAGGCATTGGCCGCGGTGCGCAGCCTTGCGCAGCGCAAGCCGAAGGACATGAACGTCGCGCAAGTGCTCGGTTTGCTGCTCGCGCAATCAGGCGAACTCGAGCAAGCGCGTCACCATCTTGCACGCGCGGTTTCGGCTGAGCCGCGGGCGCCAGGCTTTCGCAACAACTTGGCAAACGTGCTGCTTCAGATGGGGCGTGATCGTGAAGCCGCCGAGCAACTCGCGAAAGCGATCGAACTCGATCCGACCTACGCGCGCGGGTATCTCGGGCTTGCGAACGCGCGCTTGCGCTTGCGCGACACACGCGGCGCGATTGATGTCGCGGAACGTGGTCTCCGCCTTCAGCCCGCGTGGCCCGAACTCACGATGACGCTGATGTCGGCGCTCGAAGAGTCGGGCCAAATCGAAGAAGCAATCCAACGCGGCCGCGCCACACTCGCCGCACATCCGCGACATGCGCTGCTTTGGTCGCAGGTGTTGCTCCTCACGAACTACACGTCGCGCAGCGCGGAAGAAATCGCCGAGTTGCATCGTGCTTTTGGCAACGCGATGGGCCCAGCGCCCGCGGCGCCCGCATTCGATCGCACACCAACGCGTCGCCTTCGTATTGGCTTCCTTTCCGCCGATTTCCGCACGCACTCCGTCGCGTACTTCGTGGCGCCGCTGCTGACCGCTCCTGCCGCAACCGCAGATGACGCGGGATATGAGTCGATCGTGTTCTCACTCACCTCGACGCCCGACGATCCGATGACGAAGTCGTTGCGGGCGAGCGCAAGCGCGTGGCACGACATTGGTCTTGCCGACGACGCGGCACTCGATCGAATCATTCGTGATGCGCGTATTGATGTGTTGATCGAACTTGGCGGACACTTCGGCGGAAATCGCCTCGCGGCGCTTGCGCGGAAGCCCGCGCCGATCATCGTCACCGCGATCGGCTATCCAAACACCACAGGTCTCAACGCGGTCGATTTCCGGTTGGTCGATGCACACACCGATCCGAGCGGCTCTGAATCGCATGCGACAGAAAAGTTGCTTCGGCTCGAGCACTCGTTCCTTTGCTACACGCCGCCTGTTGACGCGCCCGAGCCAACGCACCCCGCGCCAGACGCGCCTTTCACCTTCGGATCGTTCAACGCAATCGCGAAGATCGGCGATGCGTGTTGCGCGCTTTGGGCAAAGGCCATGCACGCGGTTCCCGAGGCGAAACTCTTACTCAAAACCAAGGCGCTCGCGGACGAGACTTCGCGCGCCGCACTGCTCTCTCGACTGGAAAACGCTGGGATCGCGCAAGATCGCGTGGAACTCATTCCTTCCACCGCGACTGTCGCCGATCACCTCGCGCTCTACGGACGCGTGCACGTCGCGCTCGACACGTATCCCTATCACGGCACAACGACAACGTGCGAGGCACTCTGGATGGGCGTTCCCGTGATCACGCGCGCGGGCGACCGACATGCGTCACGCGTCGGCGTCAGTTTGCTTGAAAATGTTGGATTGCGGGAGTGCATCGCGCACGACGATGCGCAATTCGCGGCAATTTGCGCCGCGCTTGCGCGTGATGCGGCGCACCTACGCGCACTTCGCGAAGGAATGCGCGAACGAATGCGCGCATCGATCCTCACCGATGCACACGCGTATCGCGCGCGTTTTACAAGTGCGATGCGAACGATCTGGCGCGAGCGCTGCTCACAAATATGAGCGCTGCGCTGAAGCATGAACGCTGCGCTGAAGCGTGAGCGCTTCGCTGAAGCCTGAGCGCTGCGAGCGGCGAACATCGCGCTGATCTCAGCCGAGGCTCTTGTAGACCTCGCGGACAAGTTCCTCGCGCACCTTCGGGAATTTCCGCGCTTCCATCACCTTCGCATCGCAGAGAAAGCGATACCAATGCGCGTGCAGGAAGTGATAGATGCGCCCTTCTTCGCCGTCGAGAAATCCAAGTTGAAGGTAGTAGCGCCAGAGGAAATACAAACGCGATCGCCACGCTGAAGGAACGCGCGCATACACCTTGGTCTTGAACCAACGAATGCGTTCTGCATGCGATCCGAGGAGCTTTGGCTCCACAAGTCCAGGCATGCGCAATGCCGCTTCGCGTTCGAGCAAATCGAATGCTTCGCGATCGGAATACCAGTTGTGCTTCGCGATCCACCAACGAAGTGGCTTCGTGTTGTCGTCTTTGATGTCGCCGTCGGCACGCACCACGCGGCCGCGCACCACCATGTGTTCGTCCATCAACGCGAGTTCACAGGTCACGCGTCCCGAGCGGAAAATGCGCACGTGATGTCGCGGATACATGCCACCGTGGCGAATCCAGCGTCCGAGGAAATACATTCGTCGGCACACTTCAACGCCATCGACGTCGGAAGCAACCGAGCCAAGATGCGCTGAAATCCACGACGCCAGTTCAGGCAACACTTCTTCATCGGCATCAAGCCGAAATGTCCACGTTGTATCGATCCCCGTTGACGCGAGCCCCCAGTTGAGTTGCTCCGCGTAGTTCCGCCACGGATGTTCGTAGACATCCGCCCCCGCTGCACGCGCAATCTCGATCGTGCGATCGGTACTCCCAGAGTCGACCACTACGACGCGTTTCGCGAATGCGCGCACGCTCGCGAGCGCCTTCGGAAGATTGTCCTCTTCGTTCTTCGTGAGAATGAGAATGGTGATGTCGGCTGGCATCGCGTTCGGTTGGCCTCGTTGCCTGTGTTCTCTAGGCCTCTGCACTATCGGCTGAAGGTCGGGCGAAGGTTCGGAAGGAATGAGCACGAACATGGATCGATTGAATTTGCGCCTTTTTTGCGGCGCGATGCAATGAAGCACCTTGCGAAGCGTTTTGGACGGTCCGACGCGCGGCGCGCCGGATTGTCTGAAATCGGCTGGTTTGGGTGTCCCGCGGAACCCTGCAGTCGTCAAGTCCGCGGACCATCGGCGTTGGAAGTCGCAGGAAACTGGCCTCGCTCGTGCGAGTCTGCCTGCCTACCACGCCTCAACATCACGGAAGGAAAGTCATGCAACAGTTCCAGAAACTGCGCGGTTTTGCCGTGCTCGCAGGCGTCGTCACGACCCTCGCACTCGCTTCCTCATCGCTCGCAGAACCTCCAACGCCGGGTAGTGGCGGCGGCGGTGGTGGCGGCGGCGCCGGTCCTGGACAAGGTGGGCCTGGACAGGGTGGGCCTGGAAGAGGCAGCCGTCCTGAGTTCAAAGACGTCGACAAGAACGGCGACGGCTTCATCACCGAAGATGAAGTGCCCGCCGAGCGCTGGGAACGCCTGAAGAAGGCAGACACCGATGGCGACGGCAAGATCTCTGAAGAGGAGTACAAGAAGGCACGTCCAGGTGGCGGCCGCGGCCCTCGTCAGCCAGGTAGCGGTGGCGGTGGCGGCGGTGGTGGCGGCGGCGGGCCAAAGCCCGGCAACCCCCCAGCTTCGCCGAAGTGAGTCGAAACAAGCGTCGCGACGCCGCGCACGAATACGCGCGAATGCCTACGAATGCGCACGCAGCGTGACTCGCAAAAGGTGCAAGCAAATCGTGCGAGCAAATCGGCAGCTCGCTCACGCAACGAACAACGCGCCGCATCGAACGATGCGGCGCGTTGCTTTTTCGATGCGGCGCGTTGCTTTTTCGATTCGCAATCGCAACAACGAACTCAGACCGTTCGGCAGACTTCGTCGTATGAAAGTCGCGGGAGACGCGGGTGCAACTTCGCATGATCTCCGTAACCAAGGTTACAGAGAAGAAGCGAGCGCCATGAGGTTCCCGTCAAGAACTCCGCATCGACCTTCGCTTTGTCGAAGCCACCCATCGGGCCACAGTCGAGGCCGAGTGCGCGCGCCGCAACAATGAGATACGCCGCCTGCAAACTCGTGTTGAGCGTCGCTGCTGCTGCAATCGCTTCGGGCTTCCCTGCGTACCACGGCCGCGTGTCCATATGCGGAAAGAGCGCGCCGACCTTCTCGTAGAACTCCATGTCCATCGCCACGATCACCGTGACTGGCGCGGCCATCGCCTTTTCAACGTTGCCGGGCGCGAGACACGGCTTCAAGCGCTCCTTCGCCTCCGCACTCTTCACAAAAACCAGCCGCATGGGGCAGCAGTTCGCGCTCGTCGGGCCGAGTTTCACCATCTCGTACAGTCGGTGAAGCAACTCGTCGGCGACGGGCTTCGCTTGCCATGCGGCGTGAGTACGGGCGTTGGTGAAAAGTTGCGCGAGCGGGATGAGATCGGATGTGGCGTGGTTCGATTCTGACATGGCAAAGGGAGCATAGCGAAATCGAAATGAACTGCGCACGGGGTCGGAGTCGGCACCGTGCGCGGAGGTTGGAGCGCAACGAGTTCACGCAGATTTCTGCACGAGATTCATCGCAGAGCCTTGACGCGGAATCGCGAAACAAGCTGTTGAAGCGAGATGACTTGAGAAGCCGTTTCCTCAGCACCCGAGGCAAGTTCCTCAGAGTTCCCCGCAGTCGACTGAACCACTTTGTCCAACTCCGCAACACCCGAGTTGACTTGCCCAATCCCCTTCGATTGCTCCTGCGATGCCGCTGCGATTTCCGCAAGGATCTCGTTGACTCGCGCGGTCGACGTCACGATCTCATCAAGCGACACCGAAACTCGACCGGCGATATCCGCGCCGCGATCGGCGCGCGCCGTCGCTTGATCGATCATCGACGCCGTCTCGCGCGCGGCCTGCGCCGAGCGTCCCGCGAGATTTCGGACTTCCTCCGCAACAACTGCGAAACCCTTGCCAGCCTCGCCCGCGCGCGCAGCCTCGACCGCCGCGTTGAGCGCGAGCAGATTCGTCTGAAACGCGATCTCATCGATGACCTTGATGATCTTCGCGATCTCGCCGCTCGACGCCTTGATCTCCTCCATCGCACGAGCCATTTCGCGCATTTCGGTCTGTCCCTTATCTGCCGCATGCTTTGAGTGCGCCGACATTCCGCTTGCCTGCGTTGCACTTTCGGCGTTGCGCGCCGTCATCGCAGCCATTTCTTCCATCGAAGCACTGATCTGCTGAATACTCGCTGCTTGCCGCGACGCGCCCTCCGCGAGCGACTGACTTGCCGATGAAATCTGCCCAGTGCCCGATTCGATTTGGGCTGTTCCAGATTGCACCTCGCCAACGAGCCCTGTGAGCGAATGAGTCATGGTGTTCATTGCACGAATCATTTGCGCAACTTCGTCATGCGACCGTACCGTGACTTCTCCACTCGTCAGATCGCCGTCAGCGACACGGCGAATGCCTTCAACCACTGTCTTCACAGGGCGAACGATGCTGCGTGTGATGATGACGCTCAGCACCAGCGCGAGCGCCACAGAAGTCCCTGCGATCACTGCGATCAAAACTGTACTGGTGCGTCCCGACGCTGCGGCTTCAGAGGTGACCCGCTCGCGTCCCGCGGCGACCGACGTCATGAGAGTCTCTGTGTGCGCACGCAGTTGTGGGCCGATGACGCGCAGCGCCTCATTCGTCGCGGATGCGCGCGATTTCTCGAGTTTCACAACCTCATCGATGCGTTCCGCGTAAAACGCCGCCGCGTCCGCAAAGGCGCGCAGGTTCATCGCAAACGACACATGTGCTGAGCCCAATTGCGAAGCCATTCTTCGCGCAGCATCGCGCGCTTCACCTGCCAACTTCTGCGCATCCTCTGCATCGCGAGTTTGTTCGCTTCGAAGGAAACGGAAGAATGCGAAGCGCGCTTCGAGGAAGCGTTCGTCGATTTCAGCGAGTTGAAGCGGATTGAGCCCCGACTCACTCGAAATTGACGATGCGCCAGTCTTCGTCGCATCAGTCGCTTGCATCATCAACGATTCAAGTCGGTCGTTCGCCGCGCGTGCAGCAACTGTCATCTGACTATCGACGACGCCATTGCGCTTATCCAAGAGTTCAACGGCTTCACGAACACGCGCCTCGAACCGATCCGCTTCAGCAGTCACGTCACGCAACTGAGAGCGCACCTCCGCATCCTCAATCGCGCCTTCCGCACGCGTGATTCCAGCGCGGAGCGTTGCCATCGCATCGCTGTACGCAGCGAGATCTTCCGCACGTTCCTGTGAAACAAACTCGGCAACCGCGAATCGCGCCGAACCGACTTCGCGCCGCACGATTGTGAGCGCCTCCACTTCTGCGCCCGCGTCGACAACTTCCGAGAGTGCCTGCTGCGAGAACGTCGATGATCGCACGCTGTATGCACCGACGATGAGAAGCGCGATCGCGAGCACTCCGAAACCCGTTGTCAATTTCGCGCCAAGCGTCCACGCAAGTCGAATTTCGCCGGACTCAAGCTTCACACAGGCCAGACGCCACGCAAGCGTCGCGATGACGATGGTCAGCACGACGATGGTTGCCGCAAATCCGTTGAACGCGATGTTTGACACCTCGGGCAATGCTGCCAATGGCTCAAGTTCTGCGGCTTTCCCTGCCTGCGATCCGAAGGCTCCCCGCTCGATGCTTTCGAAGGCGGGGGCTTGGAACGGAGACACATCGAAAGTCGACGCTTCAAGGTCGGGCGCGTTTTGGACGGCCACCGAAGGCGATGTCGCTTCTAGTGAGGTTGAAGCAGTTGTTGGCGCTTCGATGGTCTCTGTGACCTGTGTGCCAACTGCCGCCGAAGTCGCGTTCACACCTTCATTCGCGGACAGAACCGCACCGTCTTGGCCGTGTTGGGAATCGCCGATCGCTTCGCTCTGCATGACCTTGCCTCCAGGCTCTATTCCGAGTTCCTCACCGATCGACATCGATGCGGTGCGGCGCGCCTCCATCGGCGGTGTTGCGCGCACTCTGCGGTGTCGCGCGTGAATTCACGGCGAAAGTGGGAACGCACCCGAATTCGGAATCAAGGATCGCGAGCTCCGCCTTCTGCGACTGCACATGTCGCGTGCTGCGCGTTACTGTGCGCTCATGAAGACGAAAGACGAGATCGTCCGCGACTGGCTCCCCCGCTACACCGGCCGCAAACTCGAGGATTTCGGGCAATACATCTTGCTCGTGAACTTCTCGAACTACGTCGAACTCTTCGCAGAGCGCTTCGGCGTGCCTGTCGTCGGCCGCGACAAGCCGATGCTCTCAGCAACTGCGGAAGACATCACGATTCTGTCCTTCGGCATGGGAAGCGCCATGGCCGCGACAACGATGGACCTCTTGAGTGCCGTCGCGCCGAAAGCCGTACTTTTCCTCGGGAAATGTGGCGGTCTCAAGAAAACGAAACTCGGTGATTTCGTGCTGCCGATCGCGGCGATCCGCGGCGAAGGCACAAGCAACGAATACATGCCGCCCGAAGTTCCCGCGCTTCCATCGTTCCGACTGCAGCGCGCGGTGAGTGAAGCGATCATCAAACACAACCGCGACTATTTCACGGGCACGGTGTACACCACGAACCGTCGCGTATGGGAACACGACGAAAGCGTGCGCGAATACCTGCTTCGTATCCGCGCGATCGGCATCGACATGGAGACTGCGACGATCTTCCTCGTGGGTTTTGCGAACAGCATCTCAAAGGGCGCGCTGCTCCTCGTCTCAGACAATCCGATGACGCCAGAAGGCGTGAAGAGCGCCGAGAGCGATCGCACGGTCACCGAGCGCTTCGTGACGCAGCATCTCGCGATCGGGATCGACGCGCTGCGCGAACTTCGCGATCGCGGCGAGAGCGTGAAGCACCTGCGCTTTGAGTAGCGGCTTCGGTGCTGGCTTTCGTCGTGGTTTTCGCCGTGGTTTTCGCGTTGGCTTTCGCCGTGGATTTCGTGCCGGCCTTCGTGCGAGTTTGAGAAAGAACTTTCGATGCCGTCGGAGCAAGCGACGGCTTGGCGGCCAGCGCACGCTTTCGCTCGGGCGTGAAGAGCCACCAGTCGCGCGGCGCATTTCCACGGCACTCAGAGATCGTGGCGAGGAAGACGTCAATCACGCACGGATCATGCCGCTGCGCAGTCAACGCGCAGAGCCGCTCGTAGAGTCGATACGCATTACGTCGCGCGAGTTGCGCCCGCGTGCGGACTCCAAGACGCTCGAAATCACCAAGCGTTGCCTTGCCGACGTTCGCGAGGGTATGGAGTGGGCGAGGTGTAGGCATGGGCACGGATCCTATCGGGCGCGCCCTCTCTATCCACGGAAGTGTCTACCGCGCGTTCGAAATATCTGCGTTTCAACTTGGCGGATCCATCAATCTGATACTACATTGGATATACAACGGACAACCACGGATTACTACGGATTACTACGGAACCACCATGACCAAGACCCTCACCAAACACGGAAACAGCTACGCCCTCGTGATCGACCGCGCGATCATGGAACTCCTCAAGATCACGCCGGAAACGGAACTCGAGATCTCGACCGATGGAACCGTGCTCACGATCACTCCCGCATCCGCATCTCCGCGTCGCGGCAAGGTGAAGTCCGCGCTTGAGCGCGTGAATGCACGCCACTCGAAAACGTTGCGGAGACTCGCACAATGACTGAAGAAACCGCGGGGCCGATTTTTCTTGGGCCGTCCGACGTTCTCGAGATTCATGCGGATCAGATCGAACGCTACGGAGGTGCGGCCGAAATTCGCGACCAAGGGCTGATGCTCTCGGCGATCGCTCAGCCGTGCACGGCATTCGGCGGGCAGTTTCTGCACGACGATTTGTTCCTCATGGCCGCAGCCTATCTGTTCCACCTCGTGCAAAACCACCCGTTCGTTGACGGTAATAAACGAACGGGCACCGCTACTGCACTTGTCTTCCTAGATCTCAATGGATTCGAGGTCGACTGCGATGCAGACGCGCTCGCGGAACTCGTGATCGATGTCACCCTCGGTAAGTCCGGCAAATCGGAAGTCGCCGAGTTCTTTCGTCGCCACGCTGTCCCACGCGCTGAATGACGCATGCAATCGCTTCAACTCCTCACCCCCTCCCATTACCGCCGCGTTCCATGGAAGAACGGGCTCGGCTCGACGCTTGAAATCGCGACGAACGCCGCAGAACCGGGCGGGCCATGGACGTGGCGACTCTCACTCGCCGACGTACCTACGCGGGCGCCATTTTCTGCGTTTCCTGGCATCGATCGCCATCTTGCCGTACTCGACGGCGCGGGCATGACGCTCGAACGCGCCACGGAACAGATCGAGGTCCCGCGTGAAGGCCGCGCGTTTTCCTTTACGGGTGAAGATGCAATCATCGGAACGCCCGTCGGAAGCGGCGTCCGCGACGCGAACCTCATGCTTCATCGCACAAAATGGACTGGCTCACTCGAGATTCAGCGGGTCGACGAACGTCGCTTGATCGAAGTCGATG
>JBJOHQ010000303.1:0-9140 GCA_046047595.1 Planctomycetota bacterium
CTTCTTGAGCGCGTGGTAGCACTCGACGCCGCAACGAAGTGCCTCTTCAAAATCGAAGAAGCCCCACGGCTGGATCATGAACTCCTGCATGTCGACGTTCGAGTCGGCGTGCTTGCCGCCGTTCAGGATGTTCATCATCGGAACAGGCAGCGTCTTCGCCGCGACGCCACCGAGATAGCGGTAGAGCGGCTGACGCGTCGCAGCTGCGGCCGCGTGCGCAACGGCCATCGACACCGCAAGCGTCGCGTTTGCGCCGAGGCGTGACTTGTTCTCCGTGCCATCGAGCTCGAGCAGCACCGTGTCGATCTCTTCTTGCCCCGTTGCATCGAGGCCAAAGATCGCAGGCGCGATCTCGTCATTCACGTGCGCGACCGCCTTCATCACGCCCTTGCCAAGCCAGCGCGACTTATCACCGTCGCGCAGTTCGACCGCCTCGTGCTCGCCCGTCGACGCGCCCGATGGCACTGCCGCGCGCCCGCCGACGCCACCTTCAAGCACAACCTCAGCCTCAAGGGTTGGATTGCCGCGGGAATCAAGGATCTGACGAGCGTGAACGGATTCAATAACGAAGGACATAGCAACTCTCAGGTGAGGTCGAAACAGGAAGAACCGTGGATCGGAAGTCTACACGGCGGCCGCTTGCTGTTTTTCGGTCAAAACGCCGCTGTCCCGCCAAACGCTTCGTCATGCGTAGGAGTGCAGGCCCGTGATCACGAAGTTGATCACAATCCAGTTGAAGAGCATGACCGCGGCGCCGATCACGGCGAGCCACGCGGTCCAAAGCCCCTTGTCCTTCGCCTTCAAACGCACGTGGACGAGAATCGCAAACACGATGAAGGTGTTGAGCGCGAAGACTTCCTTCGGATCCCAACCCCACGGGCGGCCCCACGAGTGATCGGCCCAAATCGCGCCCATCACGATGCCCGCCCAGAGCAGAACGAACGAGATCTCCATCAACACCATCGTGGTGCCGTCGAGAATTTCACCAAGCGCTGCGCGGCCCTTCGCCATGCGCTCTTCGCCGTGGCTGCCTGACACGATGAGACTCGCCGCGCCACCGACGCGCGCGTAGGTCGCCGCGCCACCGAAGGCGCGATGCAAGATGTAAATCCCTGCGCTCACCGCAGCCATGAAAATAAGCACATAGCTGAAGATGATCACATTCGTGTGGATGTAGAGCCACACATCGTGCAACACGGGCATCATGTTCGAAATTGCAGGATTGAGTTGCACCGGAAGGAAGTGCGCGGCCATCAATGCGACCATGCCCGAAACTGCGGCACCGAGTGCGAAGAGACTGAACATCGCGGTCTTGCGCACCCACCATTCGATGAGGACAGCGCCAATCGCGCCCATCCACGCCGCGGTCGTCACTGCTTCGAACATGTTCGAATTCGGCCAACGATCGGCGATGTACCAACGCAGCATCACGGCGATCGTGTGCAAGAGCACAGCGAGACCGAAGATCGCGAGGCCAACCGTGCGCGCGCGCGGCCATTTCCACACGAAACCGAGCAACAAGAAAATTGACGCTGCCATGTAGACGAGCCACACGCGCGTCATGTGATCGTTCTTGAAGTACCAGTACTCCCAACCGAGTCGCGTCTGATCGGGATACGTCTCGGCGCTGATCTTCGGGAGTTCGCTGCCGAGCGTGGCGATGGCGCCATTCACCGCGTTCGAATCGCCCTTCAGCCAACCACTCACGAGTGCGCGCCACGCATCACCGATCACCGCAGCTTGCTCGGGCGACAAATCGTCTGGTTGCCCCTTGTTTTCCGCAAGAAGCAACATCGAGCCAGGCACAGGCTCCTTGCCATCCGCAAACATCACGGCCGAAATGCCGTGCCACTCTTGCGACGCATCACCATCGCCGCGCGGAACGATCTTCAACTTCGACAGAAGAAAGCGCGGGTCTTTCACAGTGATCGCTGAGTCAATCGCGCGAACAACCTTCTCGGTTCGAATGAGATCGCCGCGCATTTCGCGCAAAACCGCGACCGATTCTGGCTTCAGAATGAGTGTTTCTGAAATGAGCCCCGTCTTCTCGAACGCCTTCATCTGCTCATCAAGCGCCGCGCGCGACTCTGGCGTCGCAGCAGCAAGAAGTGCGGCAGCGATGCGCTTGCGCGGCCCCGCGCCCTTGACGTAGATCACGTCGGCGTCGCGATAGACGTCCGGACGGAAGAGCATGTCGAGGTAGGTGAAGAGCGGATCTTGGCCGTTGATCTCGCGTGGGCCAGAGACGAACGCCATCATTTCCTGCGCGAAACTCGAGAGACTCTTCAAGCGGCCATCGCTTTGGACAGCGATGGTGCCGAGGGGCTTGAGATCCACGCGCTCGACGAAGGACTTGCCGGCGTCTGCCGCATTCGCATTGGAAGGTGGGGACGAGGCTGGGGTCGCAGCTGGGGTCGCACTCGCCGGCGCGCTCTGCGCTTGTGCGGGGGTCAGCGAAGTCGCGAATGCGAAGAACGCAGCCACCGCCACAAGGAGGCTTCGTGTCACGCGCACGCTGTGCGAGTACGTGGTGTGAAAGTTCATGCTTCGACCTTTCTGCCGTTGCGCGCGAGACCTGCGAGCACTTCTTCTTGTCGACGTCGCTTGATCACTGGTTTCACATAGAACGCGTAGATCATGCCCGCGACCGCGATCACACATCCAAGCAACTGGATGTAGACGCCGTTGCGATTTCCGACGCCGAGCACGGTGTAGTTGAGCCCTGCGCTCGGACGAATTCCCTCGTCCGAAGAGGTATCCGGCGGATCCCACTGCGCTTGGAAGTACCACAAACCATCGTGTTCGATCGGATCGTTCACACTCACCGTCGTTGGCTCGCTCCATGAAGAACCTGGATCGCGGAAGCGAACAGCGCTCGTGTAGTCGCGAATCGTGCTCATCGCGCCGGTGAATCCACCGACGTGCGACGTGAGGATGAATTCTTCGAGCGCAATGTCGGTGCCAAGCGGAAGTCGTTGACGCGAGAAGAGCAACTCAACTTCGCGACCATCTGCGAGGCGCATCACCATCGGCTTGTACGGCGAACGGCGCAACACATCTTCAGGACCGTTGAACACCCAGCGATTGAACTCGAGCCATTCCGCTGGCGTGTTTGGTGCCGACACGAGGATCTGCGAGAAGATTTCCATCGCGTCGCGCTCGCGTTGTTCGCGCGGAACAACCAAAGGCTTCGCTTCCAAAATCGCGCGCGGCATGAGTTCTTCGACGCGCACCGTGATCCCGCCCGCAAGTGGCGCCGTTTCACGCGGCTTTAGTTCGACAACCTTCGCGTCGCTTCCAATCGATGACACGAGGCGAATGCGTCCCTCTTCAGGGCCATGCACGAGCGAGACCAACGCGAGTCCGTTGCCAGGCTCGTAGAAAGTCTCAATCGAGTCGTCTTGCATTTTCGGCGCGCCGTGTGCGTCCGACGCATCAGGTTGCACAACGTCGCGCGTGAGCGATGGATCGCTGAAAACCCAACGTCGGAAGAGGCCCTTCGGCGTGCGCACTTCGAGAATCGCGAGCGAAACCGTCGCGCCACCAACGGGCACATCATCGCGCACATTCGAAACGCGATAGGCGTATGCCGCTTTGCCTGCTTCTTCGGTGCCTTTGATTTCAACGAAGGGCGCGTCTGGATTGGCTGCCGCAACATCGCGAATCTCTTCGCGAATCTCGATGCCCTTCGAAGGAATACGAATGGTGATCGTCGGCTGGCGCGTGAACTGCGCGAACTGCGTTTCGTTGTCGATCGACACGAAGCGCAACAAGCCACCATCGGCGCTCGCGCGATCAGGATCACGCGCCACCAAGCGGTAATCTTGGCGTTGCCCGCGATCACTCGCGACCGTCACAAACGCGACGGGATTCAACGGACTTCCCGCGGGTCCATCGACAAACCGACTGCGCGGAATGGCGTAACGCAAGAATCCATTAATGCGAAACTCGACATCTTGGAAGGGATCGTTCTCGCTCGTCGGGCCAACCGCAACATCGAGCGGATCAAGCGGCAGTTGCTTGTCGCCACCTTGTTGGAAGACCAAATCGCGATCGCCGATGTAATCGTTGTAGAGCGGAAGTCCGTCGATTTTGCGCTCGACCCACTCGCGATCGCCGGGCTTGCGCACATACAGCGCCCACGACTTCACGAGTTCATTGCGCAGGTAGAAATAGCCCTGCGGTTCGTAGTCGAGGCGCATCGCCATCGACGCGTCGAAGATCGGATTCCCTGTCTCCTTCACCGAGCGCTTCATCGGCTGCTGCGGATCGTCGGTGAAAATCAAGTCTTCCGTGAGTTGCGGGTAGCCGACGAGCAATTGCCGCATGTAGCGCTTCTCACCGCGTGTCACCGCGACCGTCACGCTGTAGGCACGCTTGCCTTTGTCGTCACCGGTGAGCAGTTCCCACTCTGGATCAATCGTCGTGACTTCGAAGGTCACTTGATCGGCGCCTTCGCCACTCGTCGCGCGCGTGCCGGGTGCCGCGAGGAACGAAACCTCGCGCGTCGACTTCGTACCGTCGGCGGCGACATCTTCGTAGGTCGCGATCACTTGACGACGTGCGACGGGCGTATCGCCTTCGACCTTCGTGCCGAAGTAGATGAACGAGCCGACGATGAGAACGATGATGCCCGTGTGGATCATCCACACGCCGTAATTCACCGCCTTGAATGGGATACGCCGCAGCGTGGTGACCGTGATGTTGATCGCGATAAGGATCATCATCAGATCGAACGGCCACCAGTGGAACCACTCGAACTCGGTCATCTCGAGTCCGCGCCACTGACGCAACTGATCGTGCGCCCAATTCGCGGGATCGAAGATGTTCCATGTTCCCGCGTCAAAGTCGAGATAGACGACGCCCGCACTCCCAATCGACGAATAGATGAAGAGAAGTACGAGCAGCCAGATGCCGAACTTGACGCTCGAGAAGAGGTCGAAGGTCCAGCCCACGATGCCCTGCTTAAACCACGGACGATCGACATCCTTCGTCGCTGGCGTGGCTTCGTTCTGCGTGGCTTCGTTCTTCGCGGCTCTGTTCTTCGCGGAACGTGTCGTTGGTTTCGTCATGCGTCGTCCGGACGTTTGGCTACGGTTGACTGACTGGTCCGCGCGCGTTTCGCAAAGTCGCGATGGGATTCGCGCGGGGTGGCGATGCTACGCGCTCGGGGGCGCGTCCGTACCGATGAATGCTCGGCTCCGTTGCGAATCCGTCGTTGGCGCGAAGTACGACGGCGGGACGATGAACAAGGAACGGGGTATCATCGCGGCCCGCAATTTGGTGCCTTTGCACTGGAGCATGCATATGACGACTCGCACAACCACCGTACTCGCCTCTCGCCTCTTCAGCCGTTCAAACATGAACCGTTTCGCTGCGGCGGCCGCCGTTGCCGCTGCGGCGCTGCTCGCTGGCACTGCAACTGCACAGGACGCGAAGCCCTCCGCGCCCCCGCCTGCTGGAGCGCCGATCGCGCCCGCGACCGCAGAAATGACCTACGTCGTCCTCAAGACCTCGAAGGGCGACATCGTCCTCGAACTGAACGAGGTCAAGGCTCCGATTTCAGTCACGAACTTCGTCGACTACGTGAAGAGTGGTCAGTACGACTGCACCGTCTTCCACCGCGTGATCCCAAGTTTCATGATCCAAGGCGGCGGTTTCACGGCTGCCGGCGAACAGAAAAAGACCAAGCCGAGCATCCAGAATGAATGGACGAACGGTTTGAAGAACATGCGCGGCACCATCGCGATGGCGCGCACGCAAGACCCGAACAGCGCGACGGCGCAGTTCTTCATCAACCACAAGGACAACCCGAATCTCGACCAACCGATCTCGGGTGGCGCGGGTTACGCGGTGTTCGGTCAAGTTGTTTCGGGCATGGACATCGTGGATGCGATCGCCGCCGAGAAGACGACCACCAAACGTGGAATGCCCAACTGGCCTGCGGCGGACGTCACGATCACAAAGGCGGAAGTCTTGACGAAGGACGATGCGATGAAGGCCGTGGACGCGGAGAAGGCGAAGAAGGCGGCGCCCGCAAATCCCCTGGCGCCCGCGACCCCTGCCGCACCAGCAACGCCAGCGGCGCCAGCAGCCCCCGCTGCGCCGACGACGCCCGCGACGCCGAAGAACTGATCGACGCGAGAAGTTCGCAGCGCTCGGAACAAATTTGCTGCATGCATGAAACAAGCAGGCTGCGGAGGTTCGCCTCCGCAGCCTGCGTTCGTTTACACATGTCAGCGACCCGCGCGTTCGCGGGCAACTCGTCAAAGATCGAACGTGATCCCCTGCGCGAGCGGCAAGTCCTTCGACCAGTTGATCGTGCAGGTCTGACGGCGCATGTACTGCTTCCACGAATCGGAACCCGACTCGCGACCGCCGCCCGTGTCCTTCTCGCCACCGAACGCGCCGCCAATTTCAGCACCCGACGTTCCGATGTTCACGTTCGCGATGCCGCAGTCGGAACCCTCGGTTGAGAGGAATCGCTCGGCGCTGCGCATATTGAGCGTGAAGATCGCGCTTGAAAGACCTTGATCGACCGAGTTCTGGATTTCGATCGCCTCATCGAGGCTCGCAACCGAGTAGACGTAGAGAATCGGCGCGAACGTTTCTTCGCAGCAAATGCGCGGACGGCAACCCTTCGGCACGCGATAGAGCGTTGGCTCGACGAAGTTGCCTGGCTTCCCGCTGAAACGATCGATGCCCGCCACACCGCCCGCGAGGAGCGTGCAGCCTTCCTTCTCGGCCTCGACGCACGCATGACGCATGCCGGCAACCGCCTGCGCGTTGACGAGCGGGCCCATCAGCGTGCCCGCGGTGAGCGGATCACCAATCGGCACCGACTTGTACGCCTTCGCGAGGCGCGCGCAGAGGTCGTCCACCACCTTCTCGTGGACCAGCAGGCGACGCGTTGTTGTGCAGCGCTGACCAGCGGTTCCGACCGAGCCGAAAAGCACCGCGCGCGTCACGAGTTCCATGTCGGCGTCATCCATCACGATGATCGCGTTGTTGCCACCGAGTTCGAGGAGACAACGACCGAGTCGCTTTGCAACCACTTCGCCGACGCGCCGGCCCATGCGGCACGAACCCGTTGCCGAAATGAGCGGCAATCGACGGTCCGCAATCATCGTTTCGCCAACTTCGGCATCGGTGCCAATGATGAGCGGGAAAAGATCCGCGGGATCGATTCCCTCCGGTCGCCAGATTTCCTGCTCACGCAGCACCTTCCAGCAGATTTCGCTCGTCGCAATCGCCGTGAGTGGCGTGATGAGTGAAGGCTTCCAAATGACCGCGTCGCCGCAGACCGCCGCGATCATCGCGTTCCACGCCCACACCGCATTCGGAAAGTTGAACGCGGTGATGCAACCAACGACACCGAGCGGTTGCCACTGTTCGTACATGCGGTGGCCAGGGCGCTCGGAGTGCATCGAGAGACCGTAGAGTTGCCGCGCGAGGCCAACCGAGAAGTCGGCGATGTCGACCGATTCTTGCACTTCACCGAGGCCTTCCGCCTTGATCTTGCCCATTTCGAGCGACACGAGTTCACCAAGCGGTTCCTTCATGTCGCGGAAGGCGTTGCCCATACGACGCACGATTTCGCCGCGCTTTGGTGCGGGAAGTTGTCGCCACGAGGCTTGCGCCCGCACCGCGCGCGCCATCGCGCTTTCGTAGTCGGCGCGCGATTCGAGTCGCACCGCGGCGATCGCTTCACCCGTCGCGGGGTTGTCCGATGTCACCGAGTTTGGTGTTCCAGGAGCGCAAATGCGGGCGTTGTTCGCGAGGCCGAGGCGGTTGAGTACTGCGTGCATGGGTCGCGCAGGATAGCGTGGCGGCGGCCCGCCAAGAATCGTTCGGACACCCGTTGTTCGGACGAGGGTTGCTCCTGAAGCCCATCTACTCGCAGCGGACCCTCATCACAAGCGCGCGAAGCACGTCACCGCATTCGAATCCGCGTATCGAGGCGCTAAACTGCCGCCATGAAGTCATTCACCTTCATCATTGAACACGATGAGCGGACCGG
This sequence comes from Planctomycetota bacterium, assembly GCA_046047595.1. Classification (GTDB taxonomy): domain Bacteria; phylum Planctomycetota; class Phycisphaerae; order Phycisphaerales; family SM1A02; genus QWPT01. The sequence continues at coordinate 8,021 of JBJOHQ010000303.1, forward strand.
GTTGTACGTCGGCTACGTTCCGGGTTGGACGGGCGCTCATTCGCAGGGAAAGACGGTTGAAGAACTTCAGGCGAACCTTGAGGAAGTGGTTGCGCTCCTCCTCGAAGACGGCGAGCCGACGTTTGAGGCGAAGTTTGTCGGGACTGGACAACTCCGCGTCGCTTGAGTGCGCGCGAATGCGAACGATGCGCGCGATCGGCGTGCGAAAATTTTGCACGACAGGTTCAAATCTGGAAGTTCAAGGCTGCGCATACGCGCCTCGGATCGGACCAGCGCAGCCAACCTAATGACTTCGCTGTGAGCCAACTTGAAGCCCGCGTACATCGGCGTCAACCCGCTGAAACCTAGGGGGGGATCTTGGGAGATGTGCCTGTCTTGAAGCCGCGTGAAGTTGAGGCACGACTCTTTGTGCTCGGATTCATGCTTGCTCGGCAACGCGGATCCCATCGCCAATACCGACATCCCGACGGACGGGCCACCACAGTGCCTTTCCACAGCGTTGATATCTCTCCGATTCTGCTTCGGCGGATCGCGAAAGACATCGGCCTATCTGTGAGCGACTTCGTCGAGGCGCGGGACGATTGAAGTCCCCTCCCCTATCATCTCCGCCCTATGCCCCTCGACCGCAATCAGATCGCGCAACGCGCCGCGCTTGAACTCCGTGACGGTTACTACGTGAACCTCGGCATCGGTATGCCGACGCTCGTCGCCAACTACGTGCCCGCGGGCATGCAAGTGTGGCTGCAATCGGAGAACGGATTGCTCGGCATGGGACCATTCCCGACCGACGCGGAAGTCGATCCCGACCTCATCAACGCCGGCAAGCAGACCGTGACGGGCGTGCCCGGCCACTCGTTCTTCTCAAGTGCCGACAGTTTCGCAATGATCCGCGGCGGTCACATCGATCTCGCGATCCTTGGCGCGATGGAAGTCTCGCAAGAAGGCGACATCGCGAACTGGATGATCCCAGGCAAACTCGTGAAAGGCATGGGCGGCGCCATGGACCTCGTCGCGGGCGTCAAGCGCGTCGTTGTGATGATGGAACACGTCAACAAGAAGGGCGAGTCGAAGATCATCCCCGCATGCACGCTGCCGTTGACGGGCCGCCGCTGCATCGACA
>JBJOHQ010000304.1:0-3157 GCA_046047595.1 Planctomycetota bacterium
TGGAGTGGCCGCCTCAGCAGTTCCGAAAGGAACTTGGCGAACTCGGAGATTTGCCTTCCCGATCGCACTCGTCGTCGGCTTTGCCGCCGTGCACGCGGCACAGGTCGTCCCAGTCGCGGCGCATGGACAAATGCACGGAGATGTACGCGACGAAGTTCGCGAGAGGAGTTCGGTGATGGCAAGCAATCGCGCGTTGGCGTTGTTGGCGAGTGTCGCAGGTGTGGCTGGACTCTCGTGTGTCGACAGCGCGTTGGGGGACGCTGTCGAGTGGCGCATCGCCGACGGCGGGAATGGGCATTGGTATGAGAAGATTTCCACAGTGATGCATTGGGACGCCCACAAGGAAAACGCAGAGCATCTCGGTGGGCACCTTGCGACGATCACCTCTGCTGCTGAGAACAGCGTCGTTTGGAATCTTGGAGATTGGCCGGTCGTATGTTGGCTAGGAGGTCGGGCTCCCGCTGGGCAGGGCTGTGATCCGGCCGCGTGGACGTGGGTGACTGGGGAGCCATGGTCGTACGCTCCGTGGGCAGTAGCTGAGCCGAGCGAGTGTCAAGAGGCACTTTTGACATTCCTCACAGAAGCACGGTGGAACAATGGATACCCGGCTCCGGGAGTCGCTGTCTACGAATACTCCGCCGACTGCAACTCCAACGGCATCGTCGATTACGGCGAAATCCGCAACGGCCTCATCGAAGACACGAACGGCAACAACATTCCCGATGCGTGCGAATGCGCCGCCGATCCGTCGTTGCCGACCTGCTGTCCGGCAGACGTCATCGAAGACAGCGCTGTGAATGCGATCGACCTCGCGGCGATCCTCAACACGTGGGGCACCGACGGCGGAAAGTTCCCGCGCGCGGATGTCGATGGCTCGGGTGTCGTCGACGGCGCTGATCTCGCCGCGGTCCTCAGCGAGTGGGGGCCGTGCGGGAAGTGATGCGTTCGAATCGGAAAGCCGCCGAGTGCGGTGGTTAACCGAACTCGGATTCCACAAACTCGACGTCGCCTAGCGCGAGCTCCCCAAGCGAGAGTGCACCCCGACATCGCCGCCGCGACAGCGCCGTCGGCGCGTCACTGCGTACGCAGAGCTTCGATCACAACGGCGATCGATCGCCCCATTCTCGGCAAGTCTTCAACCGCGGTATCCCAGAGGACGCGGTGGTCGACGCTGTCATAGCCGTGCGCGATGAAGTTCCGCATCGCGATAGCCTCGTCGGCACCTTCGATCTGAACGAACACTGCAGGATGTACTCGCTGAAGCCTTCGGAGCGACTCGCCAAGGATCTCAAATCTACGTTCGAAAATCGCCTGAAGGTCAGTGCTTGACATCAGCCGATCGAGATCGATTGTGGCCGTCTTCGAGAGCAGATCATCGATCTGCGCCTTTGCATCGAGCAGGAGAGCGAGAGGCTCATGCTGCGGCATACACCGGAACCTTCTGAGCGTCGTGGAGGGCACGCCAATGAGGGCTTCGCAGCCCGTGCACGCTCAGCACATCGACGCGGCACTGGAAGAGTTGCTCGACCTCGCGATGAAACGCGAGCGCTCGGCGTGCGAGTCCCGGCTGATACTCGCCAAAATCGACGAGAAGATCGAGATCGCTTCGATCACTCGAGAAGTTCCCGACCGCCGCGGAACCCACAATCGCCACCGCGCGCACGCCATGTCTCTGCGCGACGCCGGGAAGCCTCGCAATGCCTTCACGGATCGCGGCAGGCAGTACGTGGAGCCGGGGGTCAAGCGGCGTGCTAGACATTCGAGCATCCTATCCGTCGCTCTTGTTTCGACAAACGATGCATCTCAAAGTCCTCAACCTTCTCGGCCGACTCCATGGCGGTTCCGCGACCGACGCTTCCTAGCGAGTTGGCTCCCAGAAACGGAACCGCGTCCACATCGGTTTCCATCTGCGTCTCTCAAGCTGAACGCCCAAGCGCCCAGCCTGCAGAGCTCACCGATTGAACCGATCACCTCACTTCGTCAACGCCGCCTGCACCGTGCCAGGTGCGCCCGACAAGAGTCGCGCGTCGATTTCCGCAGCGATTCCCGAGACAAACGCATCGAATGGCATCTCGCCGAGGTTCGCCCCCTCTGAAGTCACGACGCCACGCGCACGGACGCTGACAACACGATTCTCCGCGTCGCGCGGTCCGACGACCGCCATGTACGGAATCTTCTCTTCGGCTGCGACCTTGATCTTCGCCTGCACGCGGTCGTTGCCGTGATCGACGCTCGCACGAACGCCGCGCGCCTTCAACGCCGCGACGAGTTCGTCGGCGTACGGTGCGCTCTTCTCGGAAATCGGCAGCACGCGCACTTGCTCAGGGCTCAGCCAGCAGGGGAACGCGCCGGCGAAGTGTTCGATCAAGACGCCGCAGAAGCGCTCCATCGAACCGAACGGCGCGCGGTGAATCATCACCGGACGGTGTGGCTTGTTGTCTTGCCCCGTGTACGAGAGATCAAAGCGAACGGGCAGGTTGTAGTCGACCTGCACCGTGCCCAGCTGCCACGAGCGGCCGATGACGTCCTTCACGACGAAGTCGATCTTTGGCCCGTAGAACGCGGCTTCGCCCGGCTCCTCGCTGAACGGCACGCCGAGGGTCTTCGCCGCATCGCGGCACGCTTGCTCGGCCTTGTCCCAGTTTGCTGGGTCACCGACATACTTCGTGCTGTCCGGATCGCGCAAGCCAACGCGCACGCGGTACTCGTGCATGCCGAGCGTGGCGAAAATGATCTTGACGAGCGAGAGGCAACCAAGCACTTCTTCCGCAACTTGATCTTCGCGCACGAAAAGGTGCGCGTCGTCTTGCGTGAAGCCGCGCACGCGCGTCATGCCGTTGAGTTCGCCCGATTGCTCCCAGCGGTAGACCGTGCCGAACTCGGCGAGGCGCACCGGAAGATCGCGATAGCTGTGCGGTTCGCTCGCGAAGATCTTCGCGTGGTGCGGGCAATTCATCGGCTTCAGGAGGAAGCCGTTGATGAGTTTGTCCGCGTCCATCACGCGATCCTGCGCGATCACTTCGCGGCCGGTGCGCTCATTGAGTTCGCGTGCGAACTGCGCACTCACGCCGTCGATCCGCGCGACGAGTTCGCCGCAGGAACAGCCTGAATCGCAGAGTTTCGTGAGGTCATCGCCCTCAACAATCGCGGGGAATTG
>JBJOHQ010000305.1:0-2814 GCA_046047595.1 Planctomycetota bacterium
CGTTGGGCTACATCGCCTTCGCCGTACAAGGTGACCTTTCCGTCGGGTTGATCGACGGCAGTTTCCCGCGCCTTTTGCGCATCATGCCGATTGATGCGGCGGCTGGCGCGCTCGTCGGCACCGCGATGGGAATCGGTTTCGCCCGCAGTTTCGCTGGGCCAATGGACGAGTAAACCGCGCATGGGGATGGCACCTTCGGCGCGCACGAGCGTTGCGTTCGTCGCTACGCTGCGCGGCTTATGACTTCTGCAGCCTCGTCGCCATCCGCCACTTCGCTTCTCGTCACCGGCACCATCGGTATCGACACCGTCGAAACGCCGTCCGCGCGCGCGGATCGCGTGCTCGGCGGAAGCGCTGCGTACTTCGCCGCTGCAGCGAGCCGACTCGGACCAGTTCGGCTTGTCGGCGTGGTCGGTGACGATTGGCCTGCGCATCACCGCACGATTCTCGAGGGGCTTCCTGGCGTCGATCTCCGCGGACTCGAAATGCGCGCGGGCGGCAAGACCTTCGCGTGGGGCGGCAAGTACCTCGCCAACATGAATGAGCGCGAGACGCTCTTCACCGAACTTGGCGTCGTCGCCGACGCGCCGCCGAAGGTGCCGACTGCGTTCCACGATAGTGGCCTCGTTTTCCTCGGAAATACGCACCCCGCGGTGCAGATTGGCTTGCTCGAGCAAGTTCCCAATCGAACGCTCGCGGTCGCCGACACGATGGATCTTTGGATCAACATCGCCCACGACGAACTCGTGCATCTCCTCTCGAAGGTCGACGGCATCGTCCTCAACGATTCGGAAGCGATGCACCTCACGGGCATTCGCAACGCGGTGACGGCGGGTCGCCGCATCCTCGGCTACGGGCCGAAGTTTGCCGTCGTGAAGAAGGGTGAGCACGGCGCAGTCCTTGTCCACCGCGATGGCGTTGCAGTCGTGCCAGCGTTCCCCGCTGAGGAAGACATGGTCATCGATCCGACGGGCGCTGGTGACACGTTTGCCGGTGGATTCATGGCGCACCTCGCGCGCACGGGTCGCACGGATCTCGAGACGCTGCAAGCCGCGCTTTCGTGGGGCACCGTCATGGCGAGTTTCACGATCTCGTCGTTCTCGCTCGATGCGGTCGCACGCGCGACGGCGAAGGATCTTGAAGAGCGCTATCGCCGCTTCGCCGCGGTCGCGCGCGTCTGACATCGAGGTTGTCATCGCGTTACGCTGCGCGAATGGCCAACTTTCGCTCGCTTCATCGCGTTGTCGCCACACTTTCCGCACTTGCATGCGCGCTCGTCACCCACGCGCAAACCTACACGCCGATTCGCGAACTGAACGGCGGCCCGCTGGTGCAACGCATGCAAAGTGCGTTGAAAGGAATCGGCGATGGCGGAACCGTCAGCGATGTGCGATTCAACTTGATCGCAGGCGAAATCTGGTTTGCGCAAGACGGTTGGAAGACGCTCGATCTCGCAACGGGCGAAGTGAAACCCGCCAACGGTGAGCCGCCTGCTTCGGCGGAAGCGGCGCGCGATCGTCGCGAAGGCCGCGAGCGCCGACCCGCGCGCGGACGGCAATTCACCAGCGAACCAAGCCCAAACGGCGAATGGACTGCGCAAAGCGAAGGTGGCAATCTCTTCCTCGTGCCGAAGTCGGGCGATCGCGTGCAAGTCACCAAGGATGGAAGCGACAACCTCAAGTACGGTCAAGCGTCGTGGGTGTACGGCGAAGAACTCGATCAAACGACGGCGATGTGGTGGTCGCCAGATTCAAAGCGTCTGGCGTTCTATCGCTTCGATGAATCGAAAGTCCAAGACTTCTACATCCTCGGCGGATGGACCGAGACAAACACGCGCGTCATCAGCGAGGCGTATCCGAAACCGGGGCAGCCAAATCCAACGGCGGCGTTGCTTGTGTACGACCTCGAAAGTGGCAAGACGGTTGAGATCGACGCGCTGAGTGAAGCGTCGGGCGCGCTGCCGCATCCTGCTGAGTATTACCTCTTCAATGTGCGATGGACGCCCGATGGCAGCGAGTTGCTCTACTCGCGCACGCCGCGTCGACAAGATGTGTTGCAGGTGCTCGCGGCCAATCCTGAGTCGGGCAAGTCGCGATTGGTCGTCGAGGAGAAACAATCGACGTGGCAAGAGAATCGCCCCGACATGCGCTTCCTTGAAGACGGAAAGCGCTTTCTCTGGGAGACCGAAAAAACGGGCTTCAAACACTATGAATTGCGATCACTTGGTGGATCGTTGCTCGCGACGGTCACGCAAGGTCCGTGGCCAGTCGAGTCGATCGTGCGTGTCGATGAAGAGCGCGAAGAACTTTGGTTTACGGCGTGGAGCGCGCCAGTTGCTGTGCGTCAGCAGTTGCACGTTGCGCGGTTTGATGGAACAAACGCGCGCCGCGTGACGAGTGAAGAGTTTCATCACAGCGATTTTCAGATCGCGCCCGATGGATCGTTCGTGGTCGCGACAGCGGAAACAACGACAACTCCGCGACACACAGTTGTGTACAAGGTTGTGTACAAGGTTGGCGCTGAACAGGAGCGCGCGGCCGCCACATTTGCGACGCTCGGTGCGGGCAATGTGAAGGGTTTCAAAACGCACGAGTTGACGCCAAGCGAACTCTTCACCTGCAAGGCAGCCGACGGCGTGACGGAACTCTATGGAAAGCTGCATTTCCCGCCGAAATTCGATCCCTCCAAGAAGTACCCACTCATCGTTGAAACATACGGCGGGCCGACGGTGAAGTTGGTCACCGATCGCTTTGAAGCGGGCGATGCGATGGCGGCGCTTGGGTTCATTCTGATGACGGTCGACAATCGCGGTAC
>JBJOHQ010000306.1:0-6903 GCA_046047595.1 Planctomycetota bacterium
CCGCGGTGATATCGCTTTCAATCGCCATGAACCCTGTAACCACACCCGACGCGTCGCGCACGGGTTGAATCTCAAGGTCAAGCCAATAGTCGCGACCGTCCTTCGCGCGGTTGAGCACTTCGACACGACACGGGCGTTGCTCGCGCAGCGCCTCGCGCATTTCGCGAATGGCATTCGGATCGGTGTCTTTCGTCTGTAGGAAATCGCCAGGAACGCGACCCACAACCTCTTCGAACGTCCAACCAGTGATGCGCGTGAAACCCTCGTTCACCCATGTGATGCGCCGATCGAGATCAGTGATGACCACCGCGTTCGTCGTGTTTCGCGCGACGAGCGCGAGTCGCTCGAGTTGTTGCACACCCATCTCGACGCGTGCGCGCGATTGTTGAATTGCCTCGCTGAGCGCGGAGATTTCATCTGATTGAAGCGTCGTGGGTTTGCGTGAGCTTTCTTCAGCGGGATCGGCGGGGGACTCTCGTTGCGCGTCGGCGTGTGTCAGTGCGCGATGCAATTCTCTTGGTACGCCGCTCTCGCTGACTCCGGCCGCGAGTGCTGCGAGACGATTGATGACGCGCCGACGGAGCACAGTCGCCGTGACGATGCCAAAGAGGGCCATCGCGCCGAGTGATAGCGCGCCAAACGAGAGCGCCGACACAAAGGCGCCAGATGCGACGCCGCTTGCGTCGATATGCACCATCGCAACGGCGCCGTCGCCGAACGGAACGGTGTACCGCAGTTGATTTGCCGCCTCATCGAGACGAGTTGCGGGCTCATGGCTCTGCGCGACACGACGCAGCGTTGGCGCGTCCGCTTCCGGCGGCAACTGCTTCTCGCTCAAACCGAGCCATTCTGTGCGCGAACTCGCGCGGATGCGCAGTGGCTCGCCGCTCGCAATCACGAGCTGTGTGACGTCGGATTCTGCTGCGAGTCGCTCGACGATCGATTGGAGTTGTTCATCCGTCAAGTTCGCGCGTTGAAATGCTTCGACGGATGTGATCGCGAGCCGTGCTTCAGATTCAAGGTGCGCGTGACGTTGCGCGTCGTAGGAACAGGTCATCGCATACGTGATCGCGATGGCGCAGGCGCCGAATACCGCCAGAAGCGGCAACATGACGCTTCGCTCAAGTGAGCCGAAGCGCGTTCCTCGCGGAGAGTGTTCCCGTTGGCCTGTACCCATGGAAGTGATTCCGTGGCATCACATGCGATGCCGTACATGCGATGCCGTGCGAGGATCGGCGTGCGGTTTGCGTCTGTGTAGTGAAGTTCACATCATGCGCGTGCAAACCCTCGGAAGAGGTCGTGATACGCGCGTTGCGGCACACAACGGGGAATGCGCCCCTCAGGTGTCTGCCGACCTGTTGGGATGGTTCTCGCTCGCTCGATGAGCGGTGACGCGCAGGATGAACTTCGCGAGGTCGAGCCGCGCGATGTCGAATGCTGTGACCTTGAACTGCGCGATGTCGAACCTCGCGATGTCAATGTGCACGAGTGCAATCCGCGCTTGACTGAAATCAAGCGGAGCATTGGCGATGACGCTGCGTTCCGTGATGTTTACGAAGGGGACGAGGACGTCGACGTTGACTTCTGGGTCGGCGTCGGCGTCGTCGTCGGCGTTCGCGCGGGTTCCGTCGTGGTGATCAGGAGCAGTCCGCGGTCGCGCGTACGAATCGCGCAAGGGTCGACGCCCGCGAGCGCGAGCGGTTTCGCAACAGGTTCCCAGCGCGTTCCGTCGTTCGTCACGAGTGGCCACGGCCCAGGGCCCGTGCCGAAGAAGAGCAGGGAGTCGCCGTTGCTGAGCAAGTTGCCCCACCAACGATTCTCTGTCGACGGCAGAGTGAGATCGGCGGCGCGTTCGAACGCGAGGCCGTCCTTGCTCACCGCGTGGTAGCCGTTGCCGCCAGGTTGCGCTTCGCCGCGTTCGCGCCGCTCAAGGAACTCGCTCGCAGTGCCGTTGTCGGGCACGATGAGATGAAAGACACCTTGATGGAGCGCCGCCGCCGCATCGAGGACAACGCGGCCTTCGACGGTGAAACGCACGCCTGGCTCAAACTGGTAGCGCACGCCATCGGAGGAAACCGCCGAGTAGATCGAGGTCTTGGTCGGTGGTGCGCTTGGCTTTCCTTCAGGCTTGACGTACGAGATGAAGTAGAGGCGCACGCGCCCGTCGGGAAGCGCAACGATCGCCGGATCGAAGGGCGGCGCGAGATTCGGATCGATGCCGTCGACCACGATCGGCGCGGCGTCGGTCCACGTGCGGCCTTCGTCTGGCGAAAATCGCACCGCGGTTCGGTTGAACTCGGCTTTGTCGTCGGCGGGGAATCCTTGGTACGCGAGCAGGAGACGGCCGTCGTTCATGCGTGCCACACTCGAGGTGTCGGCGCCCGCAATCGCATCGAGCCGCGCGGTCGTGCCGTCGTTTGACATGCGTTCGACGGAGAGACTGTTGGCGAGGCCCGCGGCTGGTGGCTTCTTCATCGACGCGGTCGACATCGGAACGTGCTCTGAGGACTGCACTTCCGCCGTCGCAGGCGCTGTCGCTGCTGTGGCTTGAGTGGCCTGCGGGGTTTGAGTGGCCTGCGTCGTTTGCGTGGCGAGCGTGGCGCTTACGCACGCAGCGAGAAAAGAGAACGCGGCGGTGCACATGAGCGAGGGACTTTTGAGTGAACGTGTTGCGCGCGTGAACTCCGCCGTGCGAAGGGCGCGCGTGTGAACTTCGGGTGAGCGTAACAGCCGCCACGATTCATCGCGAAACGCACGCGTCGCGCGTTCTGTTACGGTTCGCGCAAGAGTTGGACCGTCCCGAAAACCACCTCAAGTATCGGAACCTCATGCATCAAGACCTTCGAAACCCAACGCACGGACACCCTCGCCTTCAAACAAGCCGCTCGAGCGCGCGTGTTGTGGCTGGCGCTGCCGCAGTCTGCGCCCTCGCGAGCGGACTCCTCGCGCTTCGCGCACCAGACGCGGTCGCGCCCGCAACGGCGACCGCAACGGCGCCCGCAACTGCACCTGACGTCATCCTGCTCGATCAAGGTTGGAGCACCGAGGATCGCGCGGCGTATCACCGCACCTCGCAGGGTTCGGCGGTCATGCCGTACGACCTCTTTATGGCACTTGAACAGGCCGACAACACGGATCCCTTCCATGTCGAAGCGATCTCAAGCAAGTTCGGCCTGCTGCCTGGTCCTGTCGATCCAAAGTTCAATCCAGATGGGCTCGCGATTGGTCTTGCGAAAACCACGGTGAAAGATGGTCGATGGAAGGGCGAGTGGGTCGGGCTGACGTGCTCGGCGTGTCACTCCTCTGAGTTGCACTACCAAGGGAAGCGCATTCGCATCGAAGGTGGCTCGAACCACACGTTCGATTTCGCGGGCTACATCTCGGCGTTGAATGACGCACTCGCGGCGACGAAGAACGATACAGCGAAGTTTGAGCGCACGGCCGCGCGCATGAAGGTCAACAACACCGACGCGCGCACTGCGCTGCGCACGTCGCTCGACGAAGCTGCGGCGAGCGTCGATCAGTACATCACGCGCGATGCGGCGATGGATACGCCCAGTGGCCCTGGTCGCATGGATGCGCTCACGCTCATTCACAATCGCGCGATTGCGGGCGCGACGGGTATGACGGAGAACTGGATGGCCGCGCTCGCGCCTGTGAAGCCGCCGTTCCTTTGGAACGCGCCGCAGTCGGCGTGGGTGCAGTGGAGCGGCGTTGCGTCGGATCCGCTTGTACGGAATGCCACCGAATCGCTCGGCGTCTTTATTCGCGCCGATTTGCGTTCTGCGTCGCCCAAGGACGGCCTCTTCGAATCGACCATGAATATCCGCGGTCAGTTGAAGATCGAAGAATTGCTTCGTCGCTTGGCGCCGCCGCACTGGCCGGAGGAGGTGTTCGGCAAGATTGATCGCGAGAAGGCCGCGCACGGCAGAGATCTCTTCGTCGAGAACTGCTCGCAGTGCCACTCGACCTACCCGCACCGATGGAGTGCGCCGAAGGTTGATGGCAAGCGCTTCATCGAGAACGCGCTCGTGCCCGAGGCCTACATCGGCACCGACCCGCAGCAGTTCCGTACGCCAGCGTTCAATCCGCAGCCGGACTTCCTCTCGGGCGCACTCGCGCCGTATCTCAAGAAGCCGCTCACGAACGCCGCGCTCGCACCGTCGGCGGTCTTGCTTGGCGTTGCACACAACGGGACGATCGCGCTCGCCGCGAAGAAGGCAGGCCTGACTCCTGCGGAACTCGTCGACGCGCACGGGTACCGTTTCGATTGGGAACAACCGCCGACGCAGGCTTCATACAAGGCCGCGCCGCGCGACGGAGTGTGGGCAACCCCGCCGTTCCTCCACAACGGTTCTGTTCCGAACCTCTACGAACTGCTGATTCCCGCGAAGGAACGCTCGAAGCAGTTCATGATCGGGCGCGACTTCGATCCGGTGAAGGTCGGCGTCGACACGACGGGCGCCTCGGGGAAGTTCCTCTTCGATACGACGAAACTCGGCAACTCAAACATGGGCCACTCGTTTGAGAACGGCCCGCGCGGCGCTGGTGTGATCGGTCGATTGCTCACCGACGACGAGCGCTGGGCGATCATCGAGTACTTGAAGTCGATTCCGACCGCGCCCGCGCAAGTCACGCCGTACGGCGGACCGAAGGACCCAGTGGAAGCTTGGCGCGATGTCCACTTCTTCAACAACATGTATCCCGAGAGTTACGCGATGCAGGTGCCGCCGCTCGCGCTCGGTGAGGAACGCGTGCTGCCTGGTGAAGACGGGCTGATTCAGGAGTTCATCGATCAGACGATGGCGCGTATGCGCATTCAATATCCGACGGGCAGCGAAGTGCTGCGCGACGCGCACCCGAAGACGCACGGACTTGTGAATGCGCGCTTCGAAGTGCTCGACGGCTTGCCCGCGGAATTGCGCCACGGCATCTTCGCGACGCCGAAGTCGTACGACGCGATGGTGCGTTTCTCGGCGAGTGGCACGTCGGTCAACTCGGACACCGTTGAACAGGCGCACGGCATGGCGATCAAGGTGCTCGGCGTACCTGGCGAGAAGGTGCTCGCCGACGAGCGCAACGCGACGACGCAAGACTTCGTGATGATCAACTATCCGACGTTCTTGGCGCAGACGGTGTCGGATTACTCGGCCTTCCACACGGCGCGCGTGGAAGGTTTGAAGGCGACCGAGGTCTACTTCAAGATCAGCCCGAAGTCATTCGAGGCGATCAAAGGTTTGGAAACTTCGCCGTTCTGGAATCCGCTTGAATCGCGCTACTGGAGCCAGACGCCGTATCGACTCGGGAAGGGCGCGATGAAGTTCTCAGCGCGGCCGCTCGCGAAGTCGGAGAAGCCTGCGTCGATCGAGAAGAGCCAGAACTACTTGCGTCAGGCGATGGTTCAGACGATTGGCGAAACGGAAGTTGTGTTTGAGTTCCTCGTGCAGCGACAACTTGATCCGGTGAAGCAACCTGTTGAAGACGCGCTCACGGAATGGAAGGAGTCGGAGGCGCCGTTTGTGCGCGTCGCGCTCTTGCGGATTCCGAAGCAAGATCTGTCGACGGGCCTGGATCTCAAGGTCGCGGAGAATTTGTCGTTCACGCCGTGGCACGCGCTGCCCGAGCAAGCACCGCTTGGTGGCATCAATCGCACGCGCAAGGTGGCGTACGAAACGATCTCGAAGTATCGCCATCAGCAGAACGGCGTGCCGCGCGTTGAGCCGTGATCGGCGAGCGCTGCGCGAACATCCTGTGAAAGAACCACCGCCGCGGAATCCCGCGGCGGTGGTGTTTCAAAGCGTGTTGGGCGTGGTGCGATTGAGTGTCTTGCACCCTTCGCGATGCGGGTTCAGCGACGGCGACGGCCAGCAAGACCCGCGAGGCCAGTGAGGCTAAAGAGCGCAATCGCGCCAGGCGCTGGGACCGTGAAGTTTCCGTAGGCGGTGCCGACCGTTTGATTCATCGTCACATCCGACGTGAGTTGGGTGAACGACTGGGATGCCAGCTGGAAGAGGGTGTCGCTGGCAAGAGCCGCATTGATCTGCACCGTAATGCTCGTCGCGCCAGCGTTGATCGCGCCGGAACCCGCGAAGCTAGAGGTCGCTCCGCTCAAGAACCAGTTTCCACTTCCCGTCCACGCCTGCGTGAGATCGAAGGTGAAAGTGCCGGTCAAGCCGTTGTTCACGATGTTGAGATACTGATCGGCAGAGGCCGCGGTCAATTGCGCGAAGTAACGCGACGCTGGCGAGATCCACGCGCTTGTCGTATCGAAGGTACGCGAGGTGCCATTCACGACCGCCGTCCATTGGCCTCGACCATTTGCATCGTTCCATGCGGAAGCGGCGGCGATGTCGGTGTAGAGTGGGTTGAGTGTTGGGGAGCCATTGAACGCGGCAGGACCGAAGGTACGGAGGTTGAAGCCCGCCGCAGTCCAATTCGACTCGCCGTTGGGACGAGTCACGGTTCCGACCGGCGCTTCTGACCCAGCGCCGGCAACAATGAAGTTCGACAGGACGCCGTTCAGGCCGCTCGAATCGGCGTGTCGCCAAAAGTTCGAGGTGATTGCGAAGTTTGCAGATTGAGCATGTGCAACACCGCTCGCGCAGAGGGCGAAGGCGGAGACGGCGAGCGAGGCGAATTTCAGTTGCATAAGAGTTGTCCTTGGTTCCTAGAAGAGATGGTCGCGAGCCCAGAACCGTATGCCGCAGCGCACCAAGCGACGGACACCGTCGCGTTGAGACGCATGGCTTTCGGAACCGCGCGTGACGACATAGCGGATACGACCGCTCTGTATCGGTTCTGTATGGAGAAGCGCAATCCGCGCGCCGAACTGGTCACGCAAGAGCGACAATTTGTGAAAGGGGTGGCGGGCTCGTAACCGAGCGGTGCAACGCAGGCGGTGCA
>JBJOHQ010000307.1:0-9562 GCA_046047595.1 Planctomycetota bacterium
TGCGCGTCGCCCGCGATTCCTCTGCCGATTCGAAAGTTGCTCGACGCTGGCGAATATCTGGAAGCAAAGCTCGCCGCACTGATCGCAGCGGGAGTTCTTCTGCCAACCATCATTTCAACGATGACCGCGGCCACTGGCGGCGCTTCAAACACAGGCGCCACCACTGCTTCACTTCCAACACCCGTCGCACACGTGGCAGGATTTCTGAATCCCAGTTGGATGCCAACTCTGGTCGCCGATGCAAGTCTTTCCCACATCGTCCTCCTCGCCGTTGTCATCGCTGCCGCAATCGCGATCTTTGTTTCGGTTTGGATCACCTTTCACGTCATCGATGCGCTCATCGTGCTGAGTCCATTTGCGATCGTCGATGCAGCGCTCGTTGCACTGCGAGGCTCCATTCTCGGCGTTCTCGCGCTTGCACTCTTGATCCATCCGTTCATCGCACTTGTCTTTGCGCTACCGATCATCGTGCTCTCGTTTCTCTTCGCGGGCTGGTGTATTCGCCTTGACATCTTCGCCTGCACGGTTGCGTGCGATCTCCTCTTTGCGCGCAAGCCTTCTTTGCACCGTCCCCGCGCCTTCCTCGCCCGTGGCGATTTCGGAGCACCAATTCGAACGATGGGTCACGCAGAATCAACACCGCAAGGCGTGCGTTTCACGTACCACCCGTTCTTCGTGCTTCCTGCGCGAACCCTCGAGATTCCCGTTTCATCGCGAGAACTCGTTCATGGCCTCGTCTGGCCAACCCTCGGCGATGGCACAAAAGGTACGTGCGTCATCGCGTTTCCGCCGCGCTATCGCGTGGCCGTCGATGAACTCGCGACGCGCTTTGAAGCCCGTGTCCGCGAGGGCAGATTGCGCACGGGTGTTCGGCGACTTCGCGAAGGATTGGCGGCACTCGCGTCGGTGTTGCGTGGCGAATCTGCTGCGCAGGTTTGACGAACCCGCGCGTATGCCGAAAATCGTTCGCGCACCTGTTCCACCCCCGAAAGATTGCATCGCGTGCGGTCGGCCGTTTACATGGCGAAAGAAGTGGGAACGCGATTGGGAGATGGTCAAGTACTGCTCTGATGCATGTCGCCGAACTGGCGCACGCGACCCGTTGCCGAGCGCTGTGCCGATGAACGGCCCGACACGTGGCACGCGAAAATCGAACACATCGCGAGTTCGATAGAGTGCCTCGATGAGCGCAACAACGGCAGTTCTCGAGGAGATCTCTCGGTCACTTGGTGATCCCTCGATTTTCTTCACGCTCGCGCTCCCCGCGGTTTTTGCAGGACTTGTTGCGGTCCTCTCAACCATTGCCGTTGAGCGACTTGGCGGAACACGCGGTGGCGTTCTCTCAAGTATCCCCACCACCATCGTTCCAGCAGCGATCGGGATTTGGGGCACCGGTGAAGACATCGATGGCTTTCGGCGCGCCATGGCGTTCGTACCAATCGGCATTCTGCTGAACGCGGGCTATCTCGTGCTGTGGCGCGTCATTCCCGCGACACTTGGACGACACACGCGTTCGCACCTTTTGCTTTGGACCGTCGTGCTTGCACTGAGCGCATGGCTGATGGTTGCTGCTGGAATCATGCAGTTGAACGAACTTGTTCAACCAAGCGTCACGCAATCGCTTGTCGTCGGCATCATCGCCTTTGCGACTGGCATCGCGCTTGGTATCGCCGCAAACATGACGCCGCATCCTGCGCCCAAAGGCGCTCGACGTGTTGGCCCGCTCATTCTCGTTGTGCGTGGACTCGCGGCCGCCGTCGTGATCGCATTCGCGCTCATTCTGAAGCGCGCAGGGCTTCCGGTTGCGAGTGGAATCGCCTCGGTTTTCCCAGTGATTTTCACAACAATCATGGTCGCCACATGGCTCGCGCAAGGCGCGCATGTCCCGACTGGCGCGGTCGGCCCGATGGCGCTCGGCACACTCAGCGTGAGTACCTACGCGCTCCTTGCAGCGATGCTGTTTCCATTGATGCCAGTCGCGCTTGCCGCGCTGATCTGTTGGATTGCGGCCATTTGCGTCGCGAGCATTCCCGCGTACATCTTTCTCTCGAGCCGCCACCGTCAGCATGCACGGCTACAAGCACTGCTTCACGAGCACCGGGCGCATCACGCATGAATTCCGCACAACTGAGCCGCACACGACTACTCGAGCCGCGCGACCTTCGCAACGAGCGTTGAGCAAACTCAGTCTCGCGTCGCGACTGCGTGAACACTTTCGCGACGCAGAAGTTCGCGTGCGTGCGCAGTGGTTCCACCGAGCACACGGCCTGCGAGCGCGACTCCTGCGAGGTACGCATCTTCGACGCGCGTACCTCGAAGCCAGTCGCCTGCCATTCCAAGCCCCTGCTGCACATCGAACACACTCGTCGGACCGCCTTCGCGCGACGCGAGCGCGAAGCGCCAACGATGCGCGAGGAGATGCGCTGGCTGCGATGCTTCAACACCCGCGTTTCGACAGAGCTGAACGAACGCTGCGAAAATCTCAGGCGCAACGTCCGATGGCGTTCGCTCAAGTCGTTCTTCTGACCATTCCGGTCGCGCGAGCAGAGCCCAACGATCGAACTCATTCGCATCGCGTCCAGGCTTCGATGAAACACGCGAAATCCACGCGAGAGCGTCACCACAACCCTTCGCCCCCGCAAGCACCTCGGCGTGATCGAATGGAAGTTCGATTCGATTTGGAGACGCGAGCATCACCGACCACGTCGCACGCATCGCGATGCGAGATGCGATGGAGGCCAAAGCCTGCGATTGCGGCCCAAAGAGCGCAGCGGTTTGCGGCGCAGGCGCGGTTGAAAGTACGACATCAAACGGACCAAGGAGGCTCTCAACGCTATCCGCTTGCGATGTGCGCACAAGCCAACCAGCTTCATCGCGAACAAGCCCGACGACTCGTGATGAAGTTTCGAGTTGTATTCCTTCCGCGAGATATCCGCAGAGTCCGCTCATCGACGGCACACCGACGTAGCGCGTTGGCGGCGTGATTCGCTTTGCGCCTTCGACTCCGAACTCCGCGAATCGTGCGTTCCATGGGCGAACAACACCCTCTTCGATCCAGTCAGCGATTTTCTCGCGGAATCGCGGATCGCGTGTAGTGAAGTACTGCGCACCGTGATCGAACGCGCCAAACTCACCGCGGCGCGTACTCATGCGACCACCTGCCCCACGCGACTTTTCGATCAATGTCACGTCGACACCATGATCAACCAATGTCCGCGCGCATGCCGAACCGGCGATGCCAGCACCGATGATCGCAACTTTCATCTCTCGCGTCGGACGACGCACAACGCGCGCAAAGCCTTCGATATCGAGCCGCGCCGCGTGCTCTTCGAGTGGACGCGCCCGAATCGCTCCGAGTACCGGATTCTCTGGTTGAAACGCGCGATCGAAGAGTCCGAGGCACCACAAAAGCCCTGCATAACTCGCAGGATCCGCGCCATCAAGCGCCGTCCGATTGTTCAAGTCGAGCAGCGTCGAGAGCGCCGCTTCCGGTGAAGCAGTCCACGACGGAATCGCTTTGCCCCACGTCATTCGCACGTTGTTGTGCAACTCCCCGTGCACCAACAACGATCGCTGTGCGAGATCCCAAAGTCGATTGCCTGTCGCACCACGCATCAGTCGATCACGCGACAAAACGTGACGAGCATCAAGCCGTCGCGCCTCGAGGGTTCGTTGCGCCCAACGCGGCAAACCCTCTATGGACGCATGCGCGGGATCATGGCGGCACCAGTGGTACGCGAGTTCTCGCCAAATCAGCAATTCGTCGAGGAACTTCTCTGCACCTTCACCTCCGTGCGCGTTTGCTTCTCGCGCAACGCGCATCGGCGAAATCATGCCAAAGTGGAGATAGGGTGAAAGGCGAGATGTCGCGCAGATCGCTGCGTCGTTTCGCTCGTGGGCATAGTGGTGGATACGCTCGTTTCGAAACGCATTCCAACGCTCAATCGCCGCGCGCGAGCCGCCACGCGTGTCAACCACAGGGCCGATCGAGTGATCGATCTCAAGCGCTGCAACCGTCGCAGCAATGTCGAGATGAGCCCACTCCACCTCTCCAAGCGAGTGATCGGCCATAGGCCATGCCCGGCGCGACCAATCGAATCGAGGCCACGCGCGCGCCACACGTTGCGAACGTTCGTCGGCCGTTGCATCACGGAAGGCAAACGCGCGGTCGTAGACCCCTTCAATCGCATTCATCGGAACGACACACGCCGTATCAACCGCGAGTACCGGGCGTGCGGTGCGTCGCGCGATGGACGCAATCCAGTCGGGATACGGCTGCGCTGGAAAGTCATCGGTCACGATGACTGCCGCGCGTGACGCGACACGATCCATCGCAACATCGGGTCGTGCGCTCGCTTCGAGTGATGCAGCGAGTGGGACACCGATTTCCGCGAGATCTGCCGCGAAATCTTGAACCCCTTCGAGGAAGAACCACACGTGCCGATCAGTGAGGTGTGGATGCGATCCCGAAACCGCAACAAACACGAGAAGCGGCAAATCAAGTTTGACCGCGAGCTCAGCCGCAGCCTCGAGTGCCGGGTTCTCATCGATGCGCAGCGCATGGTGCGCCCAATAGAGCACATGCGCACCGCTGACCGATGCCGCATGCCCCGAGACAACTGAAACGCGCTCTCGCAGGTGCGTCGGGAGAGCATCGACGAGGTTTGCAGCGTCGATCATGCGACGCTCCGCATGGCACGAGGGCGAAACGAAAGCGTCCAACTCGCACGAATCCGGCATCGCCCACGCTCGTGGCTCCTCGCCGCGTGTTGGGTATGAAACTGGGTCCGTCGGTGCCGAGCCATGGGTGCGGCATTCGCCCCAACAAACCTTGGGATTCGAACTTGAGATTGGAATTCAGCAGTGCGACGGAAGAAGTCTATTTCCGCTCAACCTCTTCGCCAAGAATCTCCCGACTCCGACCGGCTCGACTTCACCGAACGCGCACTGAGGTCTCGTTGCGCGACCGAGAACTCAAGAGATCTTTCGGGACGAACAGCCGAAGTATTGCAGAGATCTCGCGCGACACTTCGACCACTCGAAGGTCGCTCTCGCCGCAGCGCCACAAACGTCGGCTGCAGCACCCGCACATTGTGCAAATCGACCGACTTTGATTGAACTTGTCGAACGATCTGCCTCTATCGGGGGCAGTCACGCGTGCGGGTACATTGCGGCGATGCGCGCAGAATCACTCTTTCTCGGCATCGATGTCGGAACAAGCGGCACGAAAGCCGTCGTCATCGACCGCCAAGGTGCGATCGTGGGCGATGCAACCGCCGAGCATCCGGTTTCTTATCCGAAGCCTGGCTGGGCCGAGCAGAACCCTGAAGACTGGTGGCGCTCAACCATCGTCGCTGTGGCCGCTGCCACCAACGGCGACGAAGCAATTCGCGCGCGCATCGAAGCGATCGGCCTCTCGGGACAAATGCACGGACTCGTCGCGCTTGATGCGTCTGGCGAGGTCGTTCGCCCCGCGATTCTCTGGAATGACTCGCGCAGCGCCGCGATTTGCGAAACGCTGCACGAACGCGAACCTGGACTCGCGCGCGTCCTCGCCATGACGGGAAACCGCGTTTTCCCAGGGTTTCAAGCGCCAAAGTTGCTGTGGATGCGCGAGCATGAATCTGCGGCATTCGCGCGCACCGCAAAGGCGCTGCTCCCCAAAGACTGGCTGCGATATCGCCTCTCCGGCGCCATGATGGCGGAACCGAGCGACGCATCGGGTACGGCTGTCTTTGACTGCGCGCGACGAACGTGGTCGCAGCCGATGCTTGATGCCGTTGGACTCTCGCGCACGCTCTTTCCAGATGTCGCCGAAAGCCCAATCCACTCGACGCGACTTTCTTCCGAAGCCGCGCGTCTGCTCGGATTGCGCGCTGGAATCGGGATCGCGGGTGGTGCCGGCGATCAAGCCGCAGCCGCCGTCGGCAGCGGAATCGTGGCGGAGGGAACGGTTTCCTGCACGATCGGAACGTCGGGCGTTGTCTTCGCTGCAAGCAACGCGTGGCGCGCGACGCCCAACGGTGAACTCCACGCGTTTTGTCACGCCGTTCCAAATCGCTGGCATCTCATGGGTGTGATGCTTTCAGCCGGCGGAAGTTTGCGTTGGTTCCGCGACACGCTCGCACTCGATGCGATTCATGAAGCGAAATCGCGCGGAGTCGATCCGTACGAGATTCTCGCTGAACGCGCAGCGCGTGCGCCGCTCGGCGCCGATGGCCTTGTCTTCCTCCCCTATCTCTCTGGCGAACGCTGTCCGATTCCTGATCCGCTCATTCGCGGCGGCTTCGCGGGACTCGACGTGTCGCACGGGCGCGATCATCTCGCGCGTGCCGCCTTCGAAGGCATCACCGCGGGGCTCGCAGGGAACGTCGATCTCTTGCGCGGGCTCGGGATTGACGTGCGCGAAGTTCGACTTTCAGGCGGCGGTGCTCGCAGCGCCTTCTGGCGCACGATGTGTTCCGAAATGTTCAACACGCGCGTTTCGCTGCTCGCAAGTGACGCGAGTGGCGCGCTTGGCGTCGCGCTTCTTGCTGCCGTCGGCGCGGGCGCGCACGAAACAGTCGACGCAGCCTGCGCTGCTGCGGTTCGAACGCGCGATGCGCTCGAACCCGATGCATCACGCGCGACTGCGTACAACAAAGTCAAAGTTCGCGCAGGAGAAGCCGCACGACGAGCACTGCGGCTCGGCTAGTTCGTTTACCACACACGAGAGTCAAATTTCGTCACACACCGTACGACGTAGCGCGATCACACCATGGAAATCCTCGGCACCATCCTTCGCTACATCTTCGCCATCATTGGCATGGCCGCTGTCGCGTTCGTCGTATGGAAAGTCGTCAATCGACAAGAGGCGAAAGACGCAGAGTTTCAAAAGAAACTCGATGATGACGACGAACGCGCATCGAAGGGCCGCTTCGGTCCGCCACCGCGATAATCACGCTGAAGTGCATTTCTGTAGCGAACGCGCGCGAGAACTGCTTCACGCGACTTCATCGATTCGTGATCGACGAGACACGCCAACTCACGCGAGTCGCGATCGCAACGTGCCCATGCGACGCTGCAGATCTTTGCCTGGACAAAGCGTTGGCGAGAGTTCTTGATGCGTGTAGACACGCTTCTTCGAAATCTTGTGCTTCGCTTGCAACGACTTGAGGAACTTCTCCAGCGCCGCGAGTTGCGCCGGCGAAATCGATTGCTCCTCGAAATTTCCGAGGCACATCACGCCGAGGTTTCCGTCGTGATTGTTTCGCGTGTGACGACCTTCGTATCGAAGATCACGCGCTTCCCACACGCGACCCGCGGGATCGATGACGTAGTGGTACGCGATGTCTTTGTGCGGCACGCGCGCGTTCATCTCACCGTTCATCACATTCACAAGGCGCGCGCGACAATCGGCCACTGAAGTCGCAGTGAACGCACGGTTTCCTTCGTGATGCACGGTGATGCGCGTCACCTTCGGCATGCGATCCATGTCGGCTGCAGGCGGCCGAAAATTCGTCCACGCGGCGCGCGGAATCACCGTGCCGTCGTAGGTCGCAGGGATGCGAATGCCCGAGGCGTAACCCGCATTGGGAGCCTTGGTCGAAGCACCCGCAGAACCACCTGTCGTGGCCTTCGCTGGCGCGGGCTTCGCGTCAGGTCCGACCGTGCGCGGGGTCTTACTGGCGATTGCTGGTGGTCGGCTGCCCGATCCTCCAGTCGAACCGGACGGTGAAACCGGCTGCGCGTAGCGCTTCGGCGGAAGTTCGCCCTCAGCGCCCCACGGTCCTGCGCCCACACTCGCGCCAGCGTCATCGCCCGCGAGCGAGAGTCCATTGGTGCCACGAGATGAGGATTTCGGTGTCGAAGCACAAGCCGCGAGAAAAGCGAGCCCCGCGCCGATTCCGGCGAGCACAAACCCGCGGCGTGCAATCGCCGCCGTCACGGTGTCTAGATTCGCATGGAGGTCCGACGAAACGTCGGTCGCACGGGAAACTTCCCGAACGATCGGCATCCGGCCATTCGCGTGCAAAACCTCGTATTCCTGCATCGGCTTTTGCATCGGCTCCTTCATCGGATCGGTGGACATAAATCGCTCCGCTCGCGACGCAGGTCAAGACCCACCCAAGGGCTCCTCGCGTCATAGGCGATATCGACGAGATCCCTACGCTTTCCGCAGAAAACGCGGGGTAAGACCCGCCTCCACATGCACTCCCGCATGCGCTTCCACATGCACAATTCGACGCACGCGGAACTACGCCAACCGCGTGCGCAGTGATGCGACTTTCGGCTGCAGATTTCGACCTGGGCACGCCGTTTCCGCATCAGGCCATTCGCGGTGGGTATAGACCTTCGACTTCGACACGCGATACGTCCGCATCAAATCGCGCAACACGCGATCAAGCGTCTTCATCTGCGCGGCAGTCGGTTGTTGGCGCTCAAAATTGCCCATCACGAGCACACCAATGTTGCCCTCGTTGTGGTTCTTCACATGCGCACCCTGCCAACGAATCGCGCGGCCTTGCCAAAGCGTTCCAGAGCGGTCGATGACGAGGTGGTAACCAATGTCCGCCCAGCCCTTTCCGCGATGCCCCATGCGGTAATGGTCGATCCGCGCCGCCATGCTCGCGGTGTCGGTCGTGTAGATGACATCGTCAAGTCCGTCGTGATGAACCGTGATGGATGTCACTGGCAACATCGGATTCAGGTTGGCGAAATCGGGCGGTGCCTTCGCCCAGAGGTACCGAGGCTTTGCCCACGGAAGTGCCGCATCACCGACGGGATTGGTCTCGCCAGGCGGCTTCGAGGTTTCGCGCGGCGGTTTCGGAGCGGGCTTGACAGCCACGACTGGCGGCTTGGATGTCGCGGGGACATCGGACCATTCCGGCGGAGGAATGCGCGCGGCACGCGTTGTCGCGGAGCACGCAGCCAACGCCATCGCGATCGAGCCGAAGCAGGTTCCAAGAACGGCCGTTTGCATGAAACTGCGCCGCGACGACGTTGCGCCGAGAGGTTCAGGCGAAAGCTCGTCGCGTGACACTCGCGGATCACCAAAGTCACCGCGAGCGATCGCCTGCTCGAGCAAAACCAATGGCGGCGTGCCCGCAGTCGACTCTGTGTTTGGAATGGCGTCGCGTGGCTCCATTGGTCCTTCCATGGTTCCGTGACATCGCTCGCTTGATCGCGGCAGAACCGCAAAATCACCGTGCAAATCGCGCCACGCGCGAAAGACGCGCGTCCCCAAAAGTCCGTTCAAGGGGTCCGCAGTGTAGTGGTAGTCGACGACTCGGCTCCACGATTCTGTATCGGCTCGAAAGGCCTCCGCGCCCGAAACCGCGGGCGACGCTGTACGCGTCGAGACGCCACAGAGTTCACGCTCCCGCCGCGACGGAGCGCCGTGTGGCTTGTTTGCGAAAGGCTGAGCTTGGATGCCATGCATCCGACAGCCGGAAATCCCGAGAATTCACGGAGTTTTTCGCAGACTTTCGGCCCACGCGGCTTTCGTGCGCACCGCCGCAGATCGCGCGAAAATCGCCCATTTTTGGTAGGATCCTGAGCCCGCTGGAGCGCTCCGTTCCAA
>JBJOHQ010000308.1:0-6599 GCA_046047595.1 Planctomycetota bacterium
GAGCGCGATTGGCGGCCGGCGGACGACTCGCGCCTCGAGCGCGGACTCGGGTGGAAGGCGCGGGCGGAGCGCGAGTAACCCCCACCTCCAAACGGTGCACGGCACGTGCCGTCCTGTGCCATGCACAGAGTGGCACGTGCCGTGTACGTTTTATGCAGTCTGTAAATCACTGACGATGCAGGCCTTGCGCCCAATTCTGGATGGTGCCTGGCACGTGCCAGGCACTGCACGGCACTGAGCGGCACGTGCCGTGCACCGTCATTTCTTGGCTGGCAACGGGAGCTCGGCCATGTACTGCGCCACATACTCAGGCTTCAGGAAGAAGTAGTACATCTTGCCCGTCGAGTACTGCCCGCCCGCGAGCAGTTCTGCCGCCGCGCCAGCACCCATGTAGAGGTCCGCGCGACCGGCCGCGCGAATCGCGCCGCCCGTGTCTTGGTCGAGCATGAAGTTCTTGTACTCGACCATGTTGCCCTTGTAGGTGTTCGCCATCGTGTCGACCATCACCACGCCGCCGCGCGGGAAGATCGACTTGTCCGTCGCGATCGACGCATCCTCATTCACGCGAACACCGAGCGACCCCGCCGGCCACGTACCCGGCGCGTACTCCTGGAAGAACACGAACGAATTGTTGCGGTTGATCAGTTTCTGCACCTCATCTGGATGCTGCTTGCCGTAGCGGCGAATCGCCGCGAGCGACAGTTCGCTCTTCTTCAGAATGCCCGCCTCCATGAAGCTCATGCCAAGTCCGACGTACTCGCCGTCGGTCTTGCCTGCGTAGCCGACATACATCACGCTCTGGTCGGGCATGATCAACTTCGCGCTGCCGTTGACCTGCACGATGTACGCGTCGAGCGCGCTCTCAAGCCACACAAGTTCGGTGCCCTTGAACATCCCACTCGCTTCGATCTCGGCACGGGTCGGCCACGGCTGCGTCGAGCCGTCGGGCATGCGGCGGCCGAGCGGTTGACCGGTCTTCGGGTCGGTGACGAGTTCCGCGGGGCGTCGATAGAGCGGGTACTTGAAACGATCGCTCGGCGAACGGTCCGCGTTGAAGGTCGGTGAGAAGTAGCCCGTGAAGCGCACGTCGCGCTTCTGGTTGTAACCAACCGACTGCCACACATCGAACATCTCGTTGAACTTCGTGGTGAACTCCTCGGCACTCGTCGAGTTCTTGAGGAGTTCGCGGAACGCAACCACGCTCGCGGCGGCCTGCTCAAACGTGCAAACCTCTTCGTTCGTGCCTTGGTTGCGGAACGGGAACCACGACTGCGCAGATGGCTTCTGGAACCAACCCACGCTCTCGTTCACCGAGCGCTCGAGGTAGAAACTCTTCCGGCCAAACGCCGCACCGACGTCGGGCTTCGGGTCGTTTGGCCCGAGTTTGACGAGCGCAGGTCCGTCGGTCGGCCGATCGGCGTCTTCAGGAACTTCCTGCTGTGTGCGACAGCCGCCGAGGAAGATCGTGGCGGACAGTGCGACGACCAGTGCCGCTGCGACAGGCGAGACGGAACGGGCGGGAATGAGACGGAATGCGCCGCGAGATGCGCCGCGGAACGAGAAGCAGTCCAACATGGTGCATGGATATCGGAAGAAGACGCGCAGTTTCCGCAGACTTCGTTTGCGGACTTCCTTGGCAGACTTCCTTGGCGGACTTCCTTGGCGGACTTCCTTGGCGGACTTCCATCGCAGACTTGCCAGCCCCACGTACTCCGCATTCAAGGCCGCACTCTGCTCCGCAATGGCTTCATCGCTCGATCGTTCTCTTGAAGTCGCGCATCGCCGCGTAGGCACCGCGGGTATACTCTCGCCTCGGAGATCTCCATGACAACTGCCTTCCCGAACATCCTCTCATTCATCGGTAACTTCGGCATGATGGAATGGGCGGTCATCCTGATCATCGCCCTCCTGCTCTTCGGCCGCCGCCTCCCCGAGGTCGGCAAGTCGCTCGGCCAAGGCATCAAGGAGTTCAAGAAGGGTTTGAAGGAGACCGCTGACGAGGTTCAGAAGTCGGATGACTCGTCCTCCTCGGCGCGCCGCTCGCTCCCGCAAGATCAAGGCATGCGCACCCCCGAATCAACGCAAGAGCGCACGCACACGCACTGAGTTGCGCCAACCAACCACGAAAGAATCCCACCGGACGCCACGCGCGTCCGGTGTTCTTTTTCGCCCGCAGCCCACCACTCCTCACAGTCGAAACCTCACCGTCCATTCCTCATGCGGGCTTGACCACCGCACCCACGCACGGCCTAGATTGACCACATGATTCCGTTGCCCCCGTTGGCCGTCCTCGCACTCTGTGCGTTTCACACTGTTCCCAATTTCACGGTGTGCGCCTTTGCGCAGTCGACACCGCCCGCGGCAACGGCACCCGAGTCGCCAGCCAAACCAACGCGGAAAGATCTCGAGCGCGCTGCCGAGCGTGGCGACACAAGCGCGATGTATCAACTCGGACTTCTCGCCGAGGTCGAGGGCGATCACGCGAATGCGTCGAAGCAGTTTCGACTCGCGTCAGAGAAAGGCGACGCCCGCGCGATGACGCGCTACGCGTATCTCCTCTCGTACGGCCTCGGCACGCCACGCGATGAAGCCGCTGCCGTGTCGTGGTATCGCCGCGCGGCTGAACTCGGTGACGCGGAAGCGATGTCGAATCTCGGCCTCATGCTCGCGAACGGCCGTGGCGTCGCGCAAAATGACAGCGAAGCGGTCGAGTGGTATCGACGCTCCGCCGAGAAGGGCAACGCGGCAGGCATGTTCAATCTTGGCTCGATGTACGCCCGCGGACGCGGCGTCGCGCAGAGTGATGCCGACGCGATGAAGTGGTACACGCGCGCTGCCGAAAAGGGCAACGCCGCGGCGATGAACAACGTCGGCGAGATGTACGCGAATGGTCGTGGAATCGCGGCCGACGAAGCGAAAGCCGTCGAGTGGTACACCCACGCAGCCAACGCGGGAAGCGCCGAAGCGATGTGCAATCTCGCGCTCGCCTACGCGCAAGCGAAGGGAATCGCGCGCGACCTCCCCGAAGCACACTTTTGGGCGAGCCTCGCGGCTGCAAGCGGCAGCGGCGATCCACGCACGCGCGGCGAACAACTCGCGAAGCGTCTCGCGGCGCAGATTCCTGCGGAAAAAGCGGAAGAGTCGCGTGCGCGTGTTACGAAGTGGATCGCCGCGCGCGCAGTTCCGTTGTCAACGAAGTGACCCAACGTGTGAGGCATCGAAGCCCAGAGCGCGCTCTCCCACATGTGGCGCGATTCGAAGGAGAAGCGGCACCTCGAGAACCTTGGGGTGAGAGACTCCGTGCTCCCAAAATCCATCTTCGCCCCATGCATCTCCGTGATCTCCACACGCAATGATGGATGCGTTGCCAAAGGCGTCGATCACGGGAGCGAGTTGCTGATCGACCCACGCCAAGCACGCTGTTTGGCGACGACGTGACTCAGCAGCATCATTCGTCGATGCAAATGGAATGCACGGATTTCGATCGCGAGGCCACGAAGCACCTTCATGCCAGTACGGAACATGTGTCTCGCCAACGTTGAGAAACGCGAAGACTGGTCCCGTTGCGCCCGCGACCGTCCGTTCCAAAAACGCAAGTTGTTTCGAAAGCGACCAGCAGTTTCCTGCATAAAGGTAGTGCTGAAAGTGCCGCACGAGATGTCGCACCGACTCTCGACGATCATCGAACCAACCAGCCGCGCCTGAACCTACGGTGATGTAGCCCAGACGATTGAATCCATCGACAATACTCTCGCCTTCAAGAATGAACGCGTCGCGTCCATGCGACTTTGCTGGCCCTCCGAGGACGCGAAAGATCTTGCCGAACTTCGGATTCACAA
Source organism: Planctomycetota bacterium (assembly GCA_046047595.1). Lineage (GTDB taxonomy): Bacteria > Planctomycetota > Phycisphaerae > Phycisphaerales > SM1A02 > QWPT01. The sequence continues at coordinate 3,840 of JBJOHQ010000308.1, forward strand.
ATGGTTCGTGTCGCGCGCCGTCGCCAGGCGTAAAGCCCGCAAACATGGCGCAGTGCGAACCGAAGGTGAAGTAACTCGGCGCTTGCGCGCGAACGAGCGGACCGATCGATGAAAGCGCCTTTGGTTGCACGGCTTCGAACGAATCGAAACGGCAACTATCGAGCGTGATGAAGAGCACCGAGTCGCGGTGCATCGCGCCTGCGCGCCATGATCCAGGCGCAGCCGCAAGCCGCGTCACCGGTCCTTCATGACTTTGAAACGCGCGCGCTGCGAGGCGGAAACGATCACCGAGTGACTTCGGCATGTGGCCACTATCGGCGCGTCGCTGCGCCGAACTTCATGTTTGCCAGAAAAGTGCGGCGCTACTCAGCGGCCGAGCAAGCCCTGCGTCCGAAGCGTGCAACCAAGCAGTTTGTAGAGGACGCGCGCGCCGACGTTCGCGTTCCAATCTTCGCCGCGCGCGCCTGGCGCGACTTCGCAGAGATCGAAACCAACGACGCGCTTGCCGCTCTTCGCGAGCACTTCGAGTAGGTGACAAACCTCGGGGAACGTGAGCCCGCCGGGCACGGGTGTACCTGTGTTGGGGCAATGCTCGGGAGTCAGGCCGTCGATATCGAACGAGATGTAGACCTCACGCGGCAAGCGCTTCACGATGTCCTTCGAGATCGCATTCCACGAGCCGCGTGCACCGCCCGCAAACGCGCGATCGCGCAGGTGTTGATCGTAGAAACACTCGACGCGGCCCTTCGATTGCTCGACGAATGCGCGTTCACGCGAGCCGAAATCGCGGATACCAACTTGCACAAGTTTGCCGACCTTCGGAAGGCGTGTCATCACGTTGTGAAAGATGCTCGCGTGCGAGAAGGAGAAGCCTTCGAACGCATCGCGCAAATCTGCATGCGCATCGATTTGCAAGACACCAAGACCAGGATGGCGCTCCGCGAGTTCCGCAATCAAACCGAAGGGACTCGCGTGATCACCGCCGAGAAGCGCAGGAATCGCGCCGCGATCGAGAATCGCACGCGCTTCCTTCGCGACATGCGCGTTCACGCGTGCGCTCGCCGCGTTCACCGAAGCGAGTGCCTTTGCATGCGCGCGATTGCCCTCTTCAGCGCCACCCGCGGCAATCACTGGCTCAGCCGCCGCGCGTGCACTCTTCGAAAGCGCCGCGATTTCCCGCGGAATCGGCAACATCGCGAAGCCCGCGCGCCAAATCGCGCCGTATTGGAGATCTTCGAGATCGACCTGCTTGCTCGCTTCGAGCACCGCTGCTGGCCCCGACGCGGTGCCCGGTCGGTAGCTCGTGGTTGCGTCGAATGGCACGGGAATCACGACAAGGTTCGCCTCGGCGACGGTCGTGGTGAGGCCGAACAATCCATCGCCTGTTGCGGCGGCATCTGGGTCGAAATGCGCGGGAATCGCGGGCGCGCTGCGCGCGGCAGATTTGCGCGTCGTCGAAGTCTGGGAAGAAGAACGCTTGCTGCGCGATCGAGTGGGCATCGCGTCAATGTAGACAAGTCGTCTCGATGATGCACGGCGGCGCACGAGCTCACGAACATACGCCCAAACGACACAGCCCGCCTCTTGCGAAGCGGGCTGTGATTTCTGATGAATCGCGCGCGTTGCATTTACCGCGCACCGCTCGCTTCATCGGCGGCGGCGACCAGCGAGGCCGGCCAAGCCGAGAAGCGCAATCGCGCCAGGAGCGGGCAGCGTGGTTTGGTTCCACACGACTTCCGATTGCTTCGGAAATGCCGCGGCTCCTGCGACATACGTGATGTTGAACTGCATGGTGTGCTGGCCAGCCGAGAGGAGGCTTCCAACTGCCACTGCGTTGCCATCGATTGTGAAGCCCATGCTCGAATCGATATTCAATTCGGTGATCGCGCACCAATCGGAGAGCGTGAAAGTCGCAGTAAATGCGCCGGTAGCGCCAACAGTTCCCGAGAAGTTGTACGCATTGAGAACGAAGCGATCCCCGTCGTAGGCGTAGTTGTCGTAAAAGTTGCCGTCGTAAAACACGCTCGTCGCATAAATCGCCGCGGGCGTGTTGTAGCCGTTTGAATAGAACTGGCCATAGCCGTCCCAGATTCCCGTCCCGGAGTTCGACTGCCCATTCGCAGGCGCGCCAGTAAAGGCGTATTCGGTGACCGTGGTGTAGCGCAGGTCAGAGTAATCATCCCCCGCGAGTGCAGAACCAGCGATGGCGAGGGTGGGAAGAGCGAGATAGGTGGCGAGTTGACGCATGATTCGAGTCCTAGGTTCCTTCAAAGAGGTCGATCGAAAAGCAAAGCCGCGGTTCACTCGGCACCGACGACGCCGAACGTCCGAACCTGGGCTAAAACGGCAGCGCCCCTGCAAGTTGCGCAGCACTGCCAGGTGGAAAGCGAAGCGCAATCCAACATCTTGACGTGTCAGAGTTTTTGCCCATTTCTCGAATATCTGATGCGCCACGTCCGAAATACCACGATCGCATGCTTCCGCCCCGCTTCGAACTCCCTCGCCCTCGGCTCCAAGCGTCGGACCTCGAACGCCCGTCGTCGCAACGCGCGCGCGAACTCTTCGACACTGGGGATGTGACGGGCGCGGACATAGTGCTGCGCGCTCACGACCGGGAACAGCCGAACGATGCGGCCGCCGCAGATCTCCGTGTCAAGATTGCGGTCATTCGCAACGACAATGTGCGCGTGGAGCGTGCAACTGCGGCTCAACTGCAGCAGACCCCGCGCGATCTCGCGGTGCGACTGCTTCGCGTTCGCG
>JBJOHQ010000309.1:0-5279 GCA_046047595.1 Planctomycetota bacterium
TCGTTGAAATGATGGTTGGCAGAAGAACTCCCGCTGCGATCAGTGCGGCGAGCTTTGCTTCCAGATATTCGCCAGCGTCGAGCAACTTTCGAATCGGCAGAGGAATCGCGGGCGACGCGCATTTCTTGAGGAGTGCGAGTGCGAGCACGATGGAGCAGGGAACGAGGAACCACGGATTCGCGTGGAGCGGCGCCGCGGCCGATGTTCCAAGTGTGGCGTAGTCAGACCAGCCAATCGCGACAAGTACGAGGAGCGGTGAAATCGCCAAGCCTGTGATCTGCGCAATGCCTGTCGCAACGGTGACGGCGCGCGACTCGGGCGCGGGGCTCGTTGCGACACTCGTTGCGACATTCGTTGCAGCGGGGGCCGTGGCGATCGCTGTATCGGAAGCTTCCGCCGGAAACGCGATTCCCGCAAAGACACCGATCGCGAGCACGAGAGCGAGAAAGCCCGGCACTCGCAGATCTTTGATGTGGTTGAAGCGTGGCATGGCGTTCATTGTTGCGTGCTCGGAATGTTGGCGCTGCCGTGACGCAACAAAAACAATGATCTCGATAGGATGCGCTCGTGCTTCCCAATCTCCAATACGCCGCGATTCGCTACGAGAACTTCTACAGCGAGGTTCTGCTTCCAACCGCATTCCCGTTGCGCTCCCCGCTTGAGGTCGGCATGTGGCAACCTGCGGGTTCTGGCCTCGAAGGCGGCCATCCGTCGCATGCAGCGGCGCGAAAGGCAAAGTATCGGCCCGTCAAGGTCGGTCTTCGTTGGGGGCCAGTCTGGTCGACCGCGTGGTTCAAACTGTCCGGTCGTGTCCCAGCGGAGATGCGCGGACACACGGTTGCACTGCGATTTTCGTGCGGCACGGAAGGGACACTTTGGAAGGACGGCGTTCCGTTCCAAGGATTTGATCCCTACCGGGACCTCGCATTCTTGTGGCCTGCAGCGAAAGGCGGTGAGAAATTCGATCTCCTCGTCGAGGGCGCGTGCAATCTTCCGCTTGGAATCTCGACCTTCTGGTGGGATCACCCTGAACTTCAAACGCGATGGCGCGAGCCACAACCGGGACGTCTCGAGAGCGCCGAACTCGTTGTCGTTGACGAGGCGGCGTGGCGTTACGCGCAAGCGTGGGATTTTCTGCGGCGGTTGATGTTGGCACTTCCTGAAGATGCACCGCGTGCGGTCGAGATTGCAAACGGACTTCGCGACATTCACGCATCGATTGACGCGCGTGATCCGGTGCCCGGAATGGAAGACACCGCTGCCGCGCTCGATGAACTCGTGCAAGGCGGCGCGCACACGCCTGCAACGGCGTGCGTTGCCGTCGGCCATGCGCACATCGACACCGCGTGGCTTTGGCCGTTGCGCGAAACGCGTCGCAAATGTGTGCGGAGTTTCTCGAATGTGCTGCGCCTTCAAGAGCGTTTCCGCGATTTCCACTTCCTCTGTTCGCAGGCACAGCAATACGAATACGTCAAGCAGGACGCGCCCGAGGTGTACGCGCAAATCGCGCGACGCGTGAAGGAAGGTCGATGGGAGCCAGGCGGCGCGATGTGGATCGAGCCCGATTGCACATGTCCATCAGGTGAGAGTTTTGTCCGGCAAATCGTGCACGGAACGGGCTTCTGGGAGAAAGAGTTCGGCGCCGCAGGCAAGCAGCGTTTTCTCTATCTCCCCGATACGTTTGGATTCCCGCCGTGTCTTCCGCAAATCGCGCGACTCGGTGGACTCGACACCTTCATCACGAACAAAATGAGTTGGTGTGAAACGAATCGCTTCCCGCATGTGACGTTCATGTGGCGCGGGCTTGATGGCAGCGAAATCCTCACGCATCTCACGCCAGGTCACAACTACAACTCATCGATCGAGCCGAAGGACATGCTCTACGGCGAGAAGAACCTTGTCGTTCAAGATGGTCAGAGTTTCTTCTCGAGCGCGATTCCGGTGTGGCTGCAACCATTTGGTTTCGGTGACGGCGGCGGTGGGCCAACGGATTGGCAGATCGCGCGCGCGGAACTCGCGGCGGATTGCGCAGGCTTGCCGCGTTTTGAACAGCATCGCGTGGACGTTTTCTGCGGCCGATTGCATGCGGGCCGCGAAGCGCTTGAAGCCGCCGGACGACCTATCGCCGCGTGGGACGGTGAGCTTTACCTTGAACTTCACCGCGGCACGTACACGAGCCAAGCGTGGCTGAAGCGGCAAAATCGCCTCGCAGAAAGCGCGCTGCGCGACATTGAAGCGCTCGCGTGTTCACATCCTGAAGTGACCGCAAAGGAGCGCGAAGCGTTCCGCGTGCGCATCGATCGCGCTTGGAAGGATCTGCTTCTCAATCAGTTCCACGACATCCTGCCCGGTTCTTCGATCGAAGCGGTGTACAAGGACGCACGCGTCGATCATGCGCGCATCATGGAAGCGGCTGATGAAGAGCGAGGGCTCCTCGAAGCGGCGTTCGGAGCGATCGCAGATACGCGTGGGATGCGTCGTCCTGTGCTCGTGCGAAACACATCTTCGACGACGCGCTGCGGTGTCGTTGATCTCGGTGGCGGCGCGCTTGTCGAAGTGAAGGAAGTTCCAGCACTCGGCGTACGCGTCGTTGATGCAGCGGAGATTGGCGCGTTGCCTGAAGCTGTCGAAGTGAAAGCGACCAAGCGCGGCGTGACGCTTTCGAATGGCGTGATCCGCGCGCACATCGATCTCGCGGGCCGCGTCTCGGAACTTGAGCACCTGCCAACGCGCCGGATCGCAAACATGCGCGATGCACGTGGCCGCAATCTTCCGCTCAATCAGCTCGCGCTCTACGAAGATCGACCGCGTCGTTGGGAAGCGTGGGATACCGATCGCGATTACGAGGACAAGGTCGAATTTCTCGATGGCGACTGTGAAATCTCGATCGTCGAAGCGCATCCGCTGCGTTGTGCGGTGAAGGTCGAACGCGCGATTGGCGAGAAGAGTCGCATCTGGCAGACGTATCGCCTTGACGCGGCAAGCGGTCGGCTTGAAGTGTTTACCGAAGTTGAGTGGCACGAAACGCAGCAACTTCTGCGGGCGTTGTTCCCGTGCGGTATTCGCGCGCGCAACGCGTGGTTTGGTACGCAATATGGCGCGATCGAGCGGCCGATTCATCGCAACACGAGTTGGGAAGAAGCGCGATTTGAAGTCCCTGGTCACGCGTGGATGGATGTTGCGGAGCCAGGCTTCGGCGTCGCTATTCTCGACGACGGTCGCTACGGCCGCAGCGCGCTCGCGAGTGCGCATGGGGCCACGCTTGGGCTGTCGCTCCTCAAGAGCCCGCTTTTCCCCGATCCAAACTGCGACCGTGGCGCGCATGCGTTCACCTATGCGCTCATGCCGCATGCGGGCGATTGGCGCGCAGCTGGTGTCGATCACGCGGCCGATTGTCTTCGCGAGCCGCTTCGCGTGGTCGCGCTGAAAGCTGGAAAAAAGGGCGCACTGCGCGGCGCATGGGCGCCGTTTGATGTGCTCGCATCGCAGCCGATGCGCGTAGAAATCAGCGCGTGGAAACCCGCGGAAGATGGTCGTGGTCGCATCCTGCGGTTGGTCGAGACGCGCGGCGCGCGGGGCGACGTTCAGATCTTCTGGAATATCGATGCGAAGCGCGTGACACCGGTGGATCTCCTCGAGCGACCACTGGCACGCGAGGGTGTAGCGCACTCGCCGGGTGCCGCCACCATGCTGCGCTTGAATCCGTTCGAAATCGTCACGTTGCGGGTCGATTGAAGCGAAGTGTTGCTGCACCGCGTGATGCTCGCCTGCTGCGATCGCCGCAGTTGGGCTGTATCCTGCATCGATGCGGATGACGCTTCTTGATTGGCTGATCCCCGCGGCGCTTTTTGCGACGCTTGTTGTCTTCGCGCTGCGCACGCGCAAGTACTCGAATTCAGTCTCGGGCTTTCTTGCCGCCAACCGCTGCGCGGGTCGCTATCTCGTCTGCGTTGCCTACAACATGGCGCAAGTCGGGATCATCACGCTTGTCTGGTACTTCCAACAGTACTACGACACTGGATTCACATCGATCTGGTGGGGGCTCGTTGAGAATCCACTGATGATCGTGATCGCACTCACGGGTTGGGTTGCGTATCGATTCCGCGAGACACGCGCGCTCACGCTCGCACAGTTTCTCGAGATCCGTTACTCGAAGTCATTTCGCGTGTTCTGCGGGTTTGTTGCGTTCGTCGCGGGCGTGCTGAATTACGCGATTTTCCCCGCAGTCAGTGCGCGCTTCTTCATCTGGATTTGCGGACTGCCCGAATCGTTTCCATTGCTCGGATGGGAGGTTGAGACGTTCCCATTCCTGATGGCATTGCTGCTCTCGACGGCAATCTTCTTTGTATTCCTCGGCGGCCAGATCTCGGTGATGGTGACAGACTTCTTGCAGGGCACATTCTGCAATATCACCTTCCTCGTCATCATCCTCTATCTCCTCGTTCGCTTCGGCTGGGGCGACATTGGTGAGACGATGCTCGCGCAGCCTGCGGGAAAGTCGATGGTCGATCCGCTTGGGATCGGCGAAGAGTCGCAATTCAACGCGTTCTACTGGTTGATCAGCGCGTTCATTCTCTTCTACACGATGCGTGCGTGGCAGGGGGACCAAGGTTACAACGCTGCAGCGATCACGCCGCATGAAGCGAAGATGGCGACGGTGCTCTCGGGCTGGCGATGGCGCGTCTTGATGCTCGTTGCGCTCGTGATTCCAGTGTGTGTAAAGGTCTTCCTCACACATCCCAACTACGCGGCGCAAGCAGCGCCGATCCACGAGGCGATCGCGGCATTGCCAACCGACGCAACCAAGGCAGAAGCACGCGTGCCGCTCGCACTCGGGCTCATACTTCCTGCGGGAATTCTCGGGATGTTCGTTGCGGCGATGTACGGCGCGTACCTCTCGACCGACGACACCTATCTCCATTCGTGGGCGACGATTTTTGTCCAAGACGTCGTGCTTCCGATTCGGCAAGCGCTTGGATTCGCGCCCGTTGGAACCCGAACGCATATCCGGCTCGTGAAGGGTGCGGTGCTTGCGATCGCGATCTTCGCGTTTTGGTTCGGGCTCAACTACAAGCCGAATCAGTATGTCGCGATGTGGAGCGCGCTCACGGCTGCTGTCTTTGTCGCGGGCGCGGGCAGCGTCATCATCGGGGGCCTTTACTGGTCGCGCGGTACCACCGCGGGTGCATGGAGTGCGATGGCCATCGGCATCGCCGTGAGCGCATTCGGCATTCTCGCGAAGGACAGTTACTGGGTGTTTGAGTCCGCGTTCGGCGAGG